>DATADI010000255.1:0-6807 GCA_036258615.1 Thermomonospora sp.
GGGGGGGGGGGGGGGCCCCCCCCCGGCCGGAGGGTCTCCGGCCGGGCGCGGCCCGCACCGAGGGCGCGGTGTCGAGCATGGGCTCCGTCCTCGCTCTTTACGGGTTGAGGATCGTGTTGGCCTGGTCGTTGGCCTTCTTCAGCTCCGCGTCGCTCGGCTTGCCCTGCATGATCGCCTTGACCGCGTTCGGGATGACCTTCTTGGTCTGCTCGAAGTCGGCCCAGCCGGTGCTCAGCGGGGCCATCTTGGTGTTGGAGGCGATGGTGGTGAACACCGCCAGCTTGGGGTCGGTGAACTTCACGTCGGTGAACATCGACGAGAAGCCGCTGTAGTCGGCCCACTTCTGCGCGTTGGTCTTGTTGTTGAGGACCGTGATGTAGTCGAACGCCACGTCCTTGTTCCTGGCGCTCTTCCAGACGGCCAGGTCCGAGCCGCCCGCCATCACCGGGGCGTTGCCGCCGGTCTTGGTCGGGATGGGGAAGACGCCCCACTTCTCGGCGTCCTTGTCGGAGACCTTCTTCATCTCCTTCAGGGCCCAGCTGCCGTCGATGTACATGCCCAGCTTGCCGAGGGCGAAGTCCTGCTGGGGGCCCTGCAGCTCGTTCTTGCCGATGTACTTGGCCGGGGCGACCTTGTCCTTGGTCACCAGGCCCGCGTAGAAGTCGACGGCCTCCCTGACCTGGGGCTGGTCGAGCTTACCGACCCACCTGTCGCCCTCCTTGACGGCGACCTCGCCGCCGTTGCCCCAGATGAAGCTCATGATGCCGTTGGTCTGGTCGCTGGGCGCGCCGAAGCCCGGGACCTTCTTGGCGTCCTGGACCTTCTTGGCCGCAGCGCTCAGCTCCGCCCACGTCTTGGGCGGCTGGATGCCCAGCTCCTGGAACCAGTCGGTGCGGTACCACACGCCCCGCACGCCGCCGTACCACGGCACGGCGTAGGTCTTGCCGTCGGCCTGGTCGTTGGCCAGCGCGGTCCTGTTCAGCGACCCGGCGTCGGCCCAGCCGGAGAAGTTGCCGGAGATGTCGGCCAGGTTGCCCTGCTCGATGTGGGACTGGACGTCGGTGTTGCCGATCTCGGTGACGTCCGGGCCCTCCCCGCCGGCGATGGCCTTCTGGAACGTGGTGGCGACCTGGGGCCACGGCACGTACTTGATGACCACGTCGGTGTTCGGGTGCTTCTTGCGGAACTCGGTCTCCACCCCGTCCAGGAACTTGGTCTGCTCCGGGGTGCCCTCGCCCATCATCCACACGCTCAGCTTCGCGGGGGCGGCGCCGCCCTCGTCGTCGCCGTCGTCGCCGCCGCAGGCCGTGGCGGCCAGGGCGATCGCGGCCGTGGCGGCCGCAACCTTGAACAACTTCACCTGGGGTTCCTTTCCGGCTAGCCCGCACTTCAGTGCATCCCCCGGGCGGTACGGGCCGGATACCGCCCGGACCCGGTTAGGGTCCGGTCATGCCCGGCTCGTGTTCGCACTGGCGGCGGGGCGCCTGCCATCCGGCGCTTCGCGTGCGCCCGCCGGCCCCGCCGTGGGGCCGCCGTGCGCTTGGGCGGTAAACTAACAAGAAACTTTCCTAAACAATACTGCTCGTTAGCAGATTGAGACCAAGGAGCCGCAAGCATGGCCAACCGCCCGGGGACGCCACGGCTGCTGCGCGAGCTGAACGACCGCGCGGCGCTGGAACTCCTGATCGACCAGGGGCCGCTGACCCGCGCGCAGATCGGCCGGCACACCGGCCTGTCCAAGGTCACCGCCTCCCAGCTGCTGGCCCGGCTGGAGGAACGCGGCCTGGTCGAGGTGGTGGGGGAGCAGGCGGGCGGACGGGGCCCGAACGCCGCCCTGTACGCCGTCGTCCCGGCCAGCGCCTACGTCGCCGGGCTGGAGGTCGGGCCGCACGGCGTGACGGCGGGCATCGCGGACATCACCGGGGCCCAGGTCGCCCAGGTCACCGTCGACCCCAACGGCGCCGACGACCCGGTGAAGATGGTGCACAGCGCCGTGGTGAAGGCGTGCCGCTCCGCCCGGGTGGCGCTGGGCCGGCTGAACGCCTTCGTCATCGGCACCCCCGGCGTCGTGGACCCGCGCAGCGGCGACGTCCGCTTCGCCTTCGACCTGCCCGCCTGGCACGAGGGCGTGCTGGCGGGCCTGCGCACCGACCTGCGCCGTCCGGTCGTCATCGAGAACGACGTCAACCTCGCCGCCCTCGCCGAACGCGCCTACGGGGCCGCCCAGGGCGCCGAGGACTTCGCCCTGATGTGGTTCGACCGCGGCCTCGGCCTGTCGGTCATGCTCGGGGGCCGCCTGCACCGGGGCATGTCCGGCGGCGCGGGCGAGATCGGCTACCTGCCCGTCCCCGGCGTCCCGCTGCCCGACGCCGTCACCGAGTCCGTCACCTGGGGCAAGCCCGCCCTCGCCGGCGGCTTCGGCTCCCTGGTCGGCGCCGACGCCGTCCTCGCCCTGGCCCGCGCCCACGGCCTCACCGAGCCGACCGCCGTCGCCTGCGTCCGCGCCGCCGCCGAGGACCCCGCCCGAGGCGGCCTGTTCCTGGACGAACTCGCCGCCCGCATCTCGTACGGCGTCGCCTCGGTCAACATCGTCCTGGACCCGGGCCTCGTCGTCCTGTCCGGCCAGCTCGGCCGCGCCGGGGGCGAACCTCTCGCCGAGCGCATCGAGTCCGCCGTGGGCCGGATCTGCCCCACCCGGCCCCACGTCACGGTCACCACCGTGGAAGGCAACCCCGTCCTCCGCGGTGCCCTCCACGCCGCCCTGGAGCAGGCCCGCGAGGAGGTCTTCTCCACCACCACGACCTGACCTGTCAACGCCGGGGTACGCGGCGCAGGGTGAACACGCCGAGTGCGCCGTGGAGGACGCCCGCGATGACGGCGGCGGAGTGCAGGCCGGTCACGAAGGCGTCCTTCGCGTCGCCGATCACCGCCGGTGCCAGACCGGGGATCCGGAGTGTCTCGTTGAGGGTTCCGGCGAGGTCGGGGCCCTGCAGCCGGAAGATCAGGGCGGCCAGTGAGCCGAGGAGCGCGATGCCGAGGGCGTTGCCGACCTCGTTGCTGGTCTCGGCGATCGCCGCCGCGGATCCGGCGCGTTCGGGGGGAACCGCCGCGACGGCGGTGTCGGCGACGACGCTGAAGGAGATGCCGTAGCCGACGGCGGCGATGACGGTGGAGGCGACGTACCAGCCGATCCCGCCGGACACGCCGGTGGGCAGCAGCAGGAGCAGACCCGCCGCGATGACGAGATGGCAGGTGACGAGCGCCGCCCGGGTGCCGATCCGCGCGACCAGTTTCGGGGTGACGACGCAGGTGACGGTGAGCACGGCGGCACCGGGGAGCGCGACGAGAACCGCGTCCAGGACGGACAGCCCGAGGACGGACTGCAGGTAGATGCCGCCGAGGTAGGCCACCGCCGACCACGCCGCCAGCGGCAGCAGCCCGGTGACGACCGCGATCGTGAAGACCCGGTCACGGAAGAGGCCGACGTCGATCAGCGGATGGTCGAGGCGGCGCTGCCGCCGGACGAACCACCCCAGGGTGACGACGCCGACGACCCCGGCGGCCGTGGACGTCGCGCTGAGCCCCTCGGCGGCGGTGTGCTTGATCGCGTAGACGGTCAGCAGGATGCCCCCCGCCGACAGCACCACGCTCAGGGCGTCGACGCGGCCGGTCCGGGTGGCCCGTACCTCGCGGAGCAGGACGGGGGCCACGAGCAGGAACGCCACGACGACGGGGAGGTTGACCAGGAAGACCGACCCCCACCAGAACCTGCTCAGCAGCTGTCCGCCGACGAGCGGGCCGATCGCGAACCCGGCGGCGAAGGTCGCCGCGAAGATCCCGATCGCGTTCGCCCGCCGCCGCGGGTCGGGGAACAGCTCGCTGAGCACCGCCAGCGCCGACGGCAGCAGCGTCGCCCCGGCCACGCCCATCAGCGCCCGGAAGGCGATCAGCAGCTCGGGCCCCGGCGCGAACGCCGCTCCGGCCGAGCCGACGCCGAACACCGCCGCCCCGGCCATCAGCAGCCTCAGCCGCCCGTACCGGTCGCCGATGTTGCCGAACGCGACGAGCAGGGACCCGACGGCGAAACCGTAGACGTCCAGGATCCACAACGCCTGGTCGGCGGTCGGCGACAGCGCCTCGGTGACCTTGGGCATCGCCAGGAACAGCACCGAACCGTCCATCGCGACCAGCAGCACCGGGCCGAGGATCACCAGCAGACCGAGCCAGGCCCGCAGCTCGGGCGGGTGGGAGACACGTTGATCGTTCATGCCCCCGACGGTGCGGCGGGCACCCGTGAGGCGACCATCCCCGCGTCATGGGTACACCTCACAGGGACACCCAGGCGCGGATCGCGCCGCCTAGGCTCGCGTTCATGGAGCTGGAGAGCCTCGGGGCCTACCTGAAGACCCGCCGCGACCGGGTCACGCCCGCCGACGTCGGGCTGCGCACCTACGGCACCGCCCGCCGCGTACCGGGCCTGCGCCGCGAGGAACTCGCCCAGCTCGCCGGGGTGAGCGTCGGCTACTACACGCGGCTGGAACAGGACCAGGCGGGCACGGCCTCCCGCCAGGTCCTCGACGCGCTCGCCAGGGTGCTCCGGCTCGACCCGGCCGAGACGACCCACCTGCACAACCTCGCCCGCCAACCCCCGACGGCACGCCTGGTGCGCCCCCGCCCCGAAAGGCCCCACCCACGGGTGCTCGCGCTCCTGGCGGCCCTGGGCGAGACCACCCCGGCCATCGTGCTCGGCCGCCGCGGCGACGTGCTGGCCTGGAACCGCCCAGGCCACGCCCTCTTCGCCGAGCACGTGGACTTCGACGCGCCCGGCGACCCCGCGCGGCGGCCGTCCATCCCCCGGATGTTCTTCCTCGACTCCCTGACCCGCGACCTGCACCGCAACTGGGACGAACTGGCCCCGGCGCAGGTCGCCTACCTGCGGCTCACCGCGGGCCGGTACCCCACCGACGCCCGGCTGGCCGAACTGATCGGCGAACTGGCCATGCGCAGCGGCGACTTCGCCCGGCTGTGGGCCAGGGGCGACGTCGCCGACTGCACCGTGGGCACCATGCGCCTGCACCATCCGACCGTCGGCGAGGTCGACGTCGACTACCAGGTATGGATCCAGCCCGACAGCCCCGACCACCGCCTCGAGGTCTACACCCCCAGCGACACCCCCTCGGCCGACGCCCTACGCCTCCTCTCCGACCAGGCCACCGACCACCACCGACCCGAGCCCACCCACTCCACCCCCGGCCGAACCGACACCCGCCACTCCCAAGCGCCATCCACCGGCGACACCGTGCCCACCACCCTCCTAGGACTCGCCTGAACGGAGGAACCCCTGCGGCCGGCCGCCGTGGACGCCCGCGCCGAGTACGGCGTGGCACCGGGCTGGTTTCGGTGAGGGTGCGGGGCGCGGTTGGTCGATGGACGTTCGTGCTGGGTGCGGTGTGGCACCGGGCTGGATTGGCGACGCTGTGGGACGCGGCTGGTCGCCGTGGACGTCCGCGCCGAGTACGGGGAAGGCGTCCGTCAGGGCCCGGTTCGTGGGCCGGGCCCTGACGTGCCGTGGCCGCGAGCCGGGAACGATCCCCGCCCGGACCGTCACCCATGCCCCCCGGTGCGGTGCGTGGCCGCCCCGTCGCGGTTTCCACGCTCTACCCGATCACCGGCTGGTGACCGACCGGACCCCGACCGGAGCCCGTGCTCGGATGTCTCCATGCTGCGCACCGAGCGTTGACCTCTCGTCAAATCAAGGTGAACGCCCTGTTACCGATCAAGAGGTCCTCTCCAGAGCCCTCTCCACCCCCGCGCGAGACAGCTCCGCCACCGAGACCTACTCATACCGGCGACGCAACGTCCGAGGCTTCACCCCGAGCGTCGTAGCGATCAGCCGCCACGACATCCCCCGGTTCCGCGCCCGTCGTACCCCGGCCGTCAACGCCCGCTCCGCCGCCCGCCGCCGCTCCGCCAGCAGGCGCAGCTCCGCGAGCGGATCCTCATCCTCGTAGAACCCCGTACGAGCCATGCTCCACCTCCACCCGTCAACCTAAGTTGACCAACCCCAGCTGTCAACCAACGTTGACCCGCCTGTGCCCCCCGAGCGACGACCACCCCGCCGCCCCCGCCACCGTCCACTCCCACCGACACCGCGCAACCACAAGCACCCGAGCACCCCAGACAGCCGCCGTGGTCGCCGTGGGGTTGCGCTAGGGGTGTGTGGGTGGGTGCGGGCACCGCGCTGCGACGGGTGAGGCAGGCCCCTTGCCGACGGCCGACGTGAGGGTTGGAGTGTTTGGCTATCGCGTGGGGCGCCCCGAGGGCGACGCGTGGTGGTCGTGCCATGGCGTCGAGGCCGTGTGCGCGGCGTTCAGGACGCTGGGTTGCCCTGGCTGCCGTGTTGGGGGCACAGGGGCGGCGGCTTGTGCTGTGGCCGTGCCGACCGGGCCTGGGCGGTCACCTTCGAGGCGTCCACATCCAAAGGTCCGGCGTCGGTGTCGACCATGCGCTGCCGCGCGATGGCAGCGGCCGTCCGCACCGGTGTGTGGGGTGAGCGGACGGATGTGGAGCCGTCGGGGAACGGTCGAACACCGGTTCGGCGCTCGTCGGGAGGAGGACGGTGATCTTGGCCAGCGGGGGTCCAGTTCCTCGGCGATCGGCATGGCGACGGTGGTGATGCCCTGCTCTACCTCGGTCGGCGGCAGCGTGAAGGACCCCGTCGCTCCTGTGAGGCTGGGCGGCGACCAGACTGAGCGTCGGCGGCTTGGACCGCCGGTGAGCGCGGCCGGGCGTGCTGCTCCGTCGTGG
>DATADI010000256.1:0-5008 GCA_036258615.1 Thermomonospora sp.
CCGGCGACGGGACGGTGGTGCACCCCACCGCGCCCGCGCCGGTGTCGGCACGGCCGGGCGGACCGGCCGTGGCGGTGCTGCCGGACCAGCAGCTCGACGGGCCGACCTGGGTGCCCGTCGTGGAGAGCGTGCCGGGGTGGCATCGGGTGATGCTCCCCAGCAGGCCGAACCGGACGACCGGATGGATCCCGGAGTCCGTGGTGTCCACCGCGCGGAGCCCCTACGTCGTCCGGGTGGACACGGGGGAGCGCCGGCTGACGATCGAGCGGTCCGGCCGTGCGGTGCGGACGTGGCGGGTGGCGGTGGGGGCGCCCGGGACGCCGACGCCGATCGGCACGACGTTCATGCTGGCGCTGCTCAAGCCGACCCGCCCCACCGTCAGCCCGCTGGTCATGCCGGTCGGCTCGCACTCGGAGACGCTGGAGACCTTCGGCGGCGGGCCGGGGACGGTCGCCTTCCACGGCTGGTCGGACCCGTCGGTGTTCGGCCGGGCCGTCACGCACGGCTGCGTGCGGGTCCCGCCGGACGCGCTGGCGCAGCTCTCCAGGATCCCGCTGGGCACGCCCGTGGTCGTCACGGAGTAGCCCGCACTCCCATCTCGCAAGTCCCGCAAGCAAGTCCCGCGAGCAGGACCTCCCAAGGAGGAAGGAACAACATGCGTTCACTGCACCTGACCCGATCCGCCGTCCTGACGGGCGCGCTGGCGCTCCCGCTGGTGGTGGCGGTCGCGCCGGCCTCGCACGCCGGGCACGGCCAGGGCTCCGCGTACGCGGTGTCGGGAAGCGGCATGGTGCCGATTCCCAGCACGCCCGCGGTCACGTCGGCCGGGAGACCGGTGCGGCAGGCCAAGGCGGACGTCCCCGCCAACCCGTGGGTGACGGGGTCGGCGCTGACCGCGCTGGCCGGGGCCGGGCACGGCCAGGCGGACCTCACCAACGTCGCCATCCGCCAGGCCGGGTTCACCGCCGACGCGGTCAGCGCCCGCTGCCAGGGCGGACGGGGCTCGGCGCACCTGAGCCGCGCCGTCGTGCGGGGCAACCGGCTGGCCGCCACCCCGGTGCCGAACCACAAGCTGATCATGTCGTTCGGCCGGTTCGGCAACGGGTCGGTGACGCTGAACAAGCAGGCCCGGCGGCCCGACGGCGGGGTGACGGTCACCGCGATGGAGGTCGTCCTGCCCCCGGCGGCGGGCCGCAAGCCGCAGCGGCTGAGCCTCGCCTCGGCGACCTGCGCCCCGACGACGACCCGCGGGCACCACGGCCGCAAGCCCGTCAAGAACCCGGACGCTCCGCACCAGCTGCCCGGCCACGACAGGCCGCGCGCGCACCCGAAGCCGGGCACCGGCATGCACCCGCAGGACAAGCCCCGGTCCACCAAGGTCAGGACCGGCAAGCCCAAGTCCGGACACCTCCAGGCCGCCGAGCCCAAGGGCACCCAGCCGAAGGGCACCCAGCCGAAGGGGACCCAGAACAAGGGCACCCAGAACAAGGGGACGCAGCACAAGGCCGCCAAGCCGTACGGCCCCGCGCCGAAGGCTCCGGCGCCCAAGCCGATCCCCCGGGACCTGCCCGTCACGGGCTGACCCGTCGCCGGCCGGAGGGTGGCGGTTGCAGCAGAGGAGCTCCGGGTTCCTTTGACGCCACCCTCGGGCCGGTGCCGCGGGAACGCTAGACGGGCCCGGTCGTCCCGGGGTCGCGCGAGGGTCCCCGGATGGTCCCCGCCGCCGCCACAAGCGCAGGCCGCGGACGCGGGCGGGCCCTGGCTGGCCGGATCCGGTCAGCCCGCCACCGAGCGGATCGGCGTCCGCCGCCCGGTGGTTATCGTGCCGTACCGGTGATCCGGGACGGAGGCGCATGCTGCTCAAGGTGCTCGTGGGAACGGCCGGGAGCACGGAGCTGACGGCCCAGTCCCGGGCGGCGCTGCTGGCGCTCGCCGAGGCGCGCGGCGCGGTCTCCGCCGGGACCCTGCTGGACCTGGTGTGGGAGCAGCCGCCCCGGGACCCCCGGGCGGTGATCAAGCTGATGTCCAGGCTCCGGGACGTCGTCGGCGCGGACCGGATCGTGCACGAGCCCGCCGGGTACCGGTTCGCCGGGCGGCCGGGCGACTACGTGGACCTGTGGGCGTGGCGGGCGCTGGCCGACCGGGCCGCCGAACTGGCCGTGGACGACCCGCACGCGGCCGAGCCGCTGTACCGGCACGCGCTGGCGCTGTGGCCGGAGCCGCCGCTGGCCGGGCTCCCGGCCACCACCGCGATGGACGTCCTGCGGCGGCGGCTGCTGGACGAGCGCCTGGACGCCGTCGAGCGCCGGGCCGAGGTGCTGCTGCGGGTGGGCTGCCACCGGCAGGCCGCCGCCGAGCTGCCCCGCCTGGTGGACGCCGAGCCGCAGCGCGAGCACCTGCTGTACCTGCTGATGCTGGCGCTGTACCGGGCGGGCCGCCCGTCGGAGGCCGACCGGCACTACCGGGCGCTGCGCGAGCGGCGCGCCCGCGAGAAGGGCCCGCTGCCCGGCCACGCGCTGCAACGGCTGGCGGGGCAGATCCGGACGGCGGACCGCGCGCTGGACGAGGACCCCGCGCCGCTGCCCGAGACCGACCGGGCGGTCATCGCCGCCGGGGGCGACCTGAACCGGATCTCCACCGCCCGGATGGAGCACTACCTGATCGACCGGCAGGTGGGCGCCGCGACGTTCGCCACGGCACGGGAACGGGCGATGGCCGAGTACATGCTGGCGGTCGCCCCGGAGACCGACGAGATCCAGCGGGAGACCGACCGCTTCGGGGCCCGCTGCGTCCGGCGGCTGGTCATCGAGCACGGCATCGAGCAGATCATCGAGCTGGCCGCGCCGATCCCCAACCGGTACTCGCCGCACGCCGTCGCGCGGCTGGCGAGCCCCGGCACCCGTGTCGTGTACGTGCACCGCGACCCCTCGGTGGTCGAGCACTCGCGCCGGATCGCGGGACGGCCGGGCCTGGTCGCGTGCGTGCGCGCCTCCCTGCGCGACCCGCTGTCGATCCTGGACGCGCCCGAGGTCCGGGACCTGATCGACTGGTCGCGTCCGGTGCTGGTCATGGACCGGCACGAGATGAACGTCACGCCGCCCGCCGACGAGCCCGCGCGCCTCCTCGCCGCCCTGATGGACGCCACCGCGCCGGGCAGCTTCCTGGTGATGTCGGTGCTGTGCTCGGAGGGCTTCCCGGACCGGGTGGCGATGCCGCTGGGGGAGGCGTTCGCGCAGGCGCCGGAGGGGGAGCGGCTCATCCACCGGACCCGTACGGAGCTGGCCGAGCTGCTGCCGCCCGATCTGGAGGTCGTCGCGGGCATCGGTGACGTGGCCGAGGTGTGGAACGACCGGCCGCATCCTCCGGAGGGCCTGTGGCGGGCGATCGGGGTCGTGGCGGTCAAACGCTGACATACCGCTTGACACCGCGGTGGGTCACCTGGTGGTCTGCTGGGGCAGCAGAGGGGCCGCGACGCGAGGACATCACGTGGCCCGTCACGACCCATGCCCGTACCCGATCGAAGGCGCCCCGCATCCGCTGGCCCTCGGCCTGCTGTACCGGCGGCTCCAGGCGGAGCGCCCGGTCGCGCCGGTGGTGTTGCCCGGTGGCGTGGAGGCATGGCTCGTCACCCGGTACGAGGACTGCCGGACGGTCCTGCAGGATCCGGCGTTCTCGCGTGCCGAGGCCGACGGCATCGCTCCGTTCCCCGTGCTGTCCGGGTTGTTGCTGGCGCTGGACGGCGACGACCACCAGCGGGTCCGCCGCATCGCGCAGCGCGGGTTCTCCGCCACCCGGGTCGCCGGGCTGCGCGACCAGGTCTGCGGGCTGGCGGACGAACTGCTGGACGCGATGGTCGCGCGGGGGCGGCCCGCCGACCTGTTCGCCGAGTTCGCGCTGCCGTTCGCGCTGGGCAACATCACCCGCATCCTGGGGATCGACGACGCCGACTACGAGCGGATCCGGGAGTGGGGCGACGGGCTGCTGGCCGCCGGGCCGGACTCCGCACGGCGGTCGGCGGAGGCCGTCGAGCAGATGTCGGCGTACCTGGGCGGGCTGGTCGCCGGACGCCGGGCCCGGCCCGGAGAGGACCTGTTCAGCGAGGTCGTGTCGCGGGCGGACCGGGCGGGGCTGTCGGACCCGGAGCTGGTGATGCTGGCGGTGGCGCTGATCATCGCGGGCTGGGAGACCACCGCCGCCGCCATCGTGACGTTCACGTACACGCTGCTGACGCTGTCCACGGCGACCGGGCCGAGCTACTACCGGTACCTGCACCGGCGTCCGGAGCTGGTGCCGTCGGCGGTGGAGGAGCTGCTGCGGACGGTGCCGAACTCGACGCTGGACAGCCAGCCCCGCCGCGCCCTGCGGGACGTGGACTTCGGCGACGTCACGGTCCGGGCCGGGGATCTGGTGATCGCGGCGCAGGACACCGCGGACCGCGACCCGGCGGTGTTCCCCGACCCGGACCTGTTCGACATCGCCCGCAGCCCGAACCCCCATCTGGCGTTCGGGCACGGGCCGCACTTCTGCCTGGGCGCGCACCTGGGACGGCTCGAACTCCAGGTGGCGCTGGAGGCCCTGACCGGGCGGCTGCCGGACCTGCGGTTCGCCGTCCCGGTCGAGAGCCTCACCTGGCGGACCTCCACCACCATCCGGTGTCCGGAGGCGATGCCGGTCGCCTGGTGACCCCGGTCAGGGCCGCCGCTTCCAGAACGGGCGCCGGGACGTCCCGCCCGCGTCGCCGAGGCAGGCCGTCAGCTCCCGGACGGTGCGGTCCCACAGCTCGTCCACCCGGGACTGCAGGGCCGGGTCGTCGGTGACCTCCAGCGCCGCCACCAGCGACCGGAGCCGCTCGGCCACGGGATCGGCGACGGCGGAGACCAGCAGCCCCGCCAGCCGGGTGCGCAGGTCCGACAGGTGCCGCCAGCGCTCCGGGCCGGGGGCGGTGGCCAGCTCCGCGAGCCGCGCCAGCTCCTGCTCGATCGTCTCGCGGACGCCGGGCGCTGGCGCT
>DATADI010000257.1:0-38430 GCA_036258615.1 Thermomonospora sp.
GGGCTTCGGAGAGCAGGTCGTTGACGAGGGTGGCGCTGCGGGCGGCGATGAAGGAGATCGGGCGGTCGTGCAGGGAGCGGTGGACGGTCAGGGGGTCGCCGTTCAGGTCGACGACGTGGCCGCCGGACTCCTCGACCAGGAACATGCCGCCGCACACGTCCAGGAGGGCGGCGTCGCGGCAGACCATGGCGTCGAGGGCGCCGCCGGCGACGAGGGCCAGGTCGAGGGCGGGGGCCCACAGGTTGACGACGCGCTTGCAACGGGAGCTCATGTGGCCGGTGAAGGCGTGGCCCCAGGCGCGGCCGTCCTCCGCGTAGCCGGTGACGAGGGAGATGGTGGCGCGGTGCAGGGGCACGCCGTAGGCGGGGGCGGGCGCGGGGACGAGGCGTCCGCCCCTGGTCAGGTGGAAGACGCGGTCGGTGAGCGGGTCAGCGACCAGGGCGAGCACGACCGACTCGCCGTGGAAGAGGGTCAGGGCGACGGCGCAGTGGGCGATGCCGTAGCCGAAGTTGTTGGTGCCGTCGAGCGGGTCGACGGCCCACAGGAACTCCTCGCCGCTCCACCGGTCGTGGTCGCCCTCCTCGGCCACGATGCCGTAGCCGGGGCAGGACTCCCGCAGGGAGTCCACGATGACCTTCTGCGCGATGATGTCGGCGGTGAGCTGGACGTCGTGCGGTCCCTTGTACTCGCTGATGAAACGCTGGCCGAACTGGCCTCTGATCGCGTCCGCCGCGGCCTGGGCCGCCTGGTGGGCGGCGTGCAGCTGGGGGGTCCAGGTGCTGACGAACTCCTTGGTCAGATTCATTCCAGGCTCTCCCTGTCCCTGCCGGCCTGCCCGCGGCTCCGCCTGATTCGATATTCCTCGGTTATCACGCTGGGCGCCAGCGCGCCGACCACAGTCACCACAAGTGTGGTCAGTCCGGCCAGTATCTTGTTACGTCCGGATTCGGACTGCAGCTGTTCCAGTACCCCGAACTGGCCCAGGAGCAGCAGCGCGACCGCCACCGTGAGAAGCGCCACCCACACCGTCAGGAGCCGCCGCCGCCACACGTGGGGCGGGCGGACCGGCTCGGCGTGGTGGCGGATGAGCCCGCCCGACAGCCAGGCCAGCGTCCGCCGTTCGGCCTCGTGGTGGCGTCCGAGCACCAGCGGGGCCAGGTCACGCGTACTGGACTCCAGGACGGTCCGCAGGGCGTACACCGCTCCGTGCACGGCCCACACCGGGGTGATGTCGGGGGCGGTCAGCGTGGAGCGCCAGCCGCCGCCGGGCCGTTCCAGGCGCAGCAGTTGCAGTGTCGCGGTGAGGACGACGGGGTGGCGCAGGTCGTAGCCGCACTCGCACAGCGCGGCCAGCGCCCACGGCGTGGCGAAGTGGCGGTAGTCCATCCGCGCGAAGCGGCCGGCGTCCACCAGTGAGGTGAACGAGGTGGGCTCCCACGGCTCCGGGCGTTCGGGGGTGAAGGCGTCCAGCAGGTACTCGCAGCCCGCGGTGACGACGTGCTCGGAGGCGGGGACCTCGGCCTGCCGCAGCGCCAGCAGCGCCGTCGCCGCGTAGGCGGGCGAGGAGGACACCGTGTCGTCACCGGACGCGGCGGTGGCGCCCCATCCCCCGTCGGGGCACTGGGCGGCGCGCAACCACCGCACTCCCTGGGCGACCGGGCCGGACCGCCCGTACAGGGCGAGGACGCGCACCGCGAGCGCGGTGGGGTAGACCAGCGAACGGTGGTCGTCGGCGGCCGACGGCCAGCCGCCGTCGGGCCGTTGCCGGTCCTCCAGCCACGCCAGGCCGCGCCGCACCGCCTCCTCGTTGGCGGGACGGCGGCCCGCCTCGTGGAACGCCCACAGGCAGGAGCAGGTGCTCTCGGTGATGGAGGCGTCGCTGTCGGCCCCGACCAGGGAACGGCGGATCTGCCAGCCGCCGTCGGTGTTCTGCAGCACCCGCAGCGTCTGCAGGGCCTGGTCGGTCAGCTCCCCGGCCTCCCCGGCGTGCAGGCAGGTCAGGATGCCGAGCGCGGTGGACAGGGTGCCGATGGAGTCGGACTCCAGGTACTGCTCCCAGCCCCAGTGGCCGTTCTCCTCGGCCCGGCGGCGGGCCAGGAACGCCGCCGCCGTGCGCAGCGACCGGTCGATCCGCCGCCCCAGCTCGGGCGCGTGACGGACGGCCTCGTGCCAGTGCCGCGCGGTGTCGAAGTGGTCACGGTGCTGCAGGTCACGGCGCCGCGACCGGACGTCGGCCACCGGCAGCAGCCGCAGCCGGGACCCGTCGGGGACCGAGCGCAGCACCGCGGTCGCCACCAGCCCGACGGTGCCGCCGGTCTCCTCGGCGGCCAGCAGCCCGAGGTAGGTGACGTCCAGGTCGAGCTGTTCCTTGGCGAGGCGCCGCACCAGCGCGCCGAGTTCGTCGTGGTGGTGGGCGCCCTCGGCGACGCCCTCGATCGTCAGCCGCGGGCACGTCAGCCTGCCCTGTTCGTCGTGGACGGCCAGGTGCTCGCCCTCGGTGTCCAGGAGCAGCAGGTCGAGATGGGCCGTCCGGGCGGCCGGGCCGCCGCCGGCGCGGGGCCGGACCGGTCGCGCGTCCAGCGTCATCCCACCACCGGCGGCCGCGCCGCCGCGTAGGCGTCGGCGTCGTACAGCCCGCCGCGGGCCAGGAACTTGGCGCGGCTGACGCTGATCTGGGAGATGGCGCGGTGCACGCCGACCTCCAGGATCGGGTCGCTGTAGGTGTAGCCGTGCGGATCCACCGCGTCGAAGAACCGCCCGGCCGGGTCGACCATCGCATAACTGCCGGTCATGGCGTCGTTGTCCTCGGGAATCAGCGGAATTCCCCGCAGCTCCACCCGGAGGTGGCGGGCGACGAAGGAATCGAACTGTTCGGGGGTGATCAGGAGCGGATCAACCTTACGCGAGTTCTGCCCCTCCACGGGCAGCACCTGGAACACCTTCCACCGCTCCGGGCGCGCGGCAACGACGAAGTCGCCCATGTCCTCACGCCAATTGCGCGCGTTCACCACGGTGTTCACCTTGAGCCGGAAGCCCAGGTCGCGCACGCGGCGGCAGAGCGCCAGATACTCCGCCTCGGTGGTCACCCGGCCCGCCGTCGAACGGCCGAGCAGGCGCAGCGTGGGGGGCCGCACGCTGTCGACGCTGATGGTGATCCAGTCGAGGACCCCGGCGAGCCGCCGCAGCGCCGGCTCGTCGAGCAGGCTGCCGTTGGTCACCACCGCGGTGGTGACCCCCAGCCCGTGCGCCAGGTCCACCAGCTCCGGCAGCCACGGGCACAGCAGCGGCTCTCCCCCGGCGAAGGTGATCTTCCGGAACCCGGCGGCGGCCAGCCGCGTGACGACCCGTTCGGCGTCGGCCCGGCCCAGGTGCCCGTCCGGCAGCACGCTGCGGCGCACGTCGCGGAAGGTGGCGAAACAGAAATGGCAGCTCATGTTGCAGGGCTGCCAGAGGTGGAAGTTGACGGTCTCGACCGGTACCTGCGGGGAGTTGGCCATGACCATCGATGAGCCCCCTGGCTGGTGGCGGCGTCGCTGTTCGGCGACCACGACACCGCACATGGTAAGCAGCCGGTGCGGCACGGGCGAGCGGTTAACACCGATTATCGCCCGTCTGCGTAATGTTACCCGTTCCCGGCCCGATTGCCCGGTGCCGCGACCTCCGGAAACGGCACCGCCGTCACATCTCGATGACCCTTGGGCCGACGCCGCATAACGCTTCCGCCGCCGCGCAATACCGTGGCCGCCCCAGAGCGGGGGGCGGCACACGCGCGTGAGCAGGTGACACCGGGGAATGCTGGCGGTGTGATCGGGGAGCACGTGCTGGTCGGTTATGTGCACGACGCGGGAGGTCGTGAGGCGCTGGCGTGCGCCCGGTCGATCGTGGCGCTGACCGGTGGCCGCCTGACGGTGGCGACCGTGCACCCGCCGGACCGGGCCGGGTCGGCCTCCGAGGCCGGGACCACCCTCGACCAGGCAGCTGCCCTTTTGGGTGACGAGCCCGCCGACTTCGTGGCGCAGGAGAGCCGGGGCGTCGGGCGTGGGTTGTCCGTGCTGGCGGGGAAGCTCGGGGCCGATCTGATCGTGATCGGGTCGGCCGCCGGGGGCGCGCGTGGCCAGATCACCCTCGGCGGTGCGGCGAACCATCTGCTGCACGCGTCGTCGGAGGCCGTCCTGCTCACACCGGCCGGGTACAGCCCGGCGGAGCGGCTGCGGCGCATCACCGTGGCCTACGTGCGGCGGCCCCAGTGCGACGAGGCGGTGGAGCGGTGCGCGGTGGCGGCCGTGCGGCTGGACGTGCCGCTGCGGCTGCTCACCCTGGCCCTGGAGGACGTGGACCGGGATCGCCTGCGCGACGACCTGGCCCTCGCGGTGCCGCTGGCGACCGAGGCGGCGGACCTGGAGCCGGAGGCGGTGCTGACCGAACTGGCCGAGGGGGATGACGTGGCCTCGGCGCTGGCCGGGATCGAGTGGGAGGACGGGGAGCTGCTGGTGTGCGCGAGCAGCGAGGACTCGTCGGTGCATCGCGTCTTCCTGGGCGAGATGGCCCTCAAGGTGCTGCGGGCGGCTCCCCGCCCGGTCGCGGTGCTGCCCCGGGGCCGCAACTGACCGCCGCCGCAGAAGCGCGAACGAGCAGGCCCCGAGAAGGACGCGGAGAAGGAACGTGGTCATGGCCGCCATCGTGCGGCCATCGCCGGCCGATGCGAACTAGAACGGCATTCTGGGGATAAACGTTCGAGCCACGCGGCAGGCCGGCGCTCAGTAGGAGCCGAGTCCGGTCAGGGCTCTGACGGACATTTCGGACCGCTTGCCCGCGTCGCTCCGCTCCCCGGAGAGCAGTGTCCCGATGACGGCACAGAGGAAGCCGACGGGGATCGACACCAGCCCCGGGTTCTCCAGAGGGAAGACATGGAAGTCGATCCCCGCCGGGAACAGCGACAGGCTCGCCCCCGTGGCCGGGTCGGTCCTCCCCGAGACCACCGGGGACAGGGCGACGAGCACCAGGCAGCTGGCGAGACCTCCGTAGATGCCCCACACGACACCCGCCGTGTTGAACCGTCGCCAGAACAGCGTGAGCACCAGGGCGGGCAGATTCGCCGACGCCGACATGGCGAAGGCCAGCGCCACCAGGAAGGCGACGTTCACGTTGCGCGCGAAGACGGCCAGCAGGATCGCCAGGGAGCCGATCAGGAACGACGCGAGCCGCGCCACGGCGACCTCCTGGGACTCGCGCGGACGGCCCAGCATCAGCACGTGCCCGAAGTAGTCGTGGGCCAGGGACATGGAGGAGGTGAGCAGGAGCCCGGCCACCACCGCAAGGATCGTGGCGAAGGCCACCGCGCAGATGAAGGCGAGCAGCACCTCCCCTCCGACGGGGCCCGCGACGTGCTCGCCGAGGACTTGGGCGAGTTGGGGTGCGGCGGTGTTGCCCGAGGGGTCCTCGGCGGTGATGGCCGCGCGGCCCACCAACGCGGTCGCGCCGAACCCGAGCGCGAGGGTCATCAGGTAGAACGCGCCGACCAGCCCGATCGTCCAGTTCACCGAGCCTCGGGCCGCGCGACCGTCGGGCACCGTGAAGAAACGTGTCACGATGTGCGGCAGCCCCGCCGTTCCGAGCACCAGGGCGAGGGCCAGGCTGATGAAGTCGAGTTTGTTGAGAAGCGTGCCGACGGGGTCACCGTCGATTTCCTGGCCATAGCGCAATCCCGGGGCCAGGAACCGTTCGCCTTCACCGCTGGCCTTGGCGGCGGAGTGGAGCATCTCGCCGGCGTCGAAGCCGAAGCGGGCGAGCACCAGTCCGGTCATGACGACGGCACCGCCCATCAGCAGCCCGGCCTTCACCATCTGGACCCAGGTGGTGCCCTTCATCCCGCCGAACATGACGTAACAGACCATCAGGGCACCGACGACGACGATGGTGACGACGTCGGCGGTCTGGGCGGGCATTCCGAGGAACGTGTCTCCGGAACGGATGCCGAGCAGCAGCGAGACGAGCGCTCCGGCTCCGACCATCTGGGCCAGGAGGTAGAACACCGACACGGTGACGGTGGAGACCGTCGCGGCCGTTCGCACCGGGGGCTGCCGCATCCGGTAGGCGAGCACGTCCCCCATGGTGAATCGGCCGGTGTTGCGGATCATCTCGACGAGCAGCAACGTCACCACCCAGGCGACGAGGAAGCCGATCGAGTACAGGAAGCCGTCGTATCCGGAGAGCGCGATGATTCCGGCGATGCCCAGGAACGAGGCGGCCGACATGTAGTCACCCGCCAGTGCGAGCCCGTTCTGCGGACCGGAGAACGCGCGACCTCCGGCATAGAAGTCCTCGGCGCCCCGTGTGTTCAACCGGGCCCAGATGGTGATGGCCAGGGTGATGACGACGAACGTGAGGAAGAGCCCGAACGTCAGGGCTCGTCCACCGCTGTCCTGGGCCGCCGCCGCGTTCACCGCACCGTCCCGCGATCGGTCCGCCCCAGGTACCGGGGCGCGGCGTTGCGGTGAGGCCGCATGTCGCCGGCGTCTCCCGATGCGAGGCCGGCGGAACCGTAGGCGCGTCGCGGGGTGACCTCGTCGGTCCGCCTCGGCCGGGGCACCGTACGGCGCGGCGCGGGGCCCAGGTCGGCGCGGTTCCCCGTCGCCGTCTCGGCATCGGGACGCGCCACGGGCAGCTCGTCGGTCCAGGCTCCGGAGTTCTCATCACGCCGGAGACCGGCCACCGGGTCACGTCGTCCGGACGGGCCGTTCCTCTGCGTACGCGCCAGGCCCGGCCGGTGTGTGTCCATGCCCTCCCCTTGCGTGTCACCCACGGAGGCCGCCGCGCCGGAGCGGCCCTGCTGGAAGTCCTCCGCCGCGTCGCGCCCATCGGTCAGAACGGGTTCGTCCGACGCGCGATGGTCGTCCGGGGGGTCGTCGGTCTCACCGCGGATCTCCTTCGCCAGCGGGTCCAGAGCACGCCGCGCGTACAGGGCGTAGAGGCCGGCGAGCAGGAACGTCGAGGCGAACTGCAGCAGCCCCAGCACCAGGGCGGCGTTCACCGCGCCCGTCACCGAGTGCGCCATGAGGTCGCGGGCGAACGCGGACAGGGCGACGTACGCCAGGTACCAGGTGAAGAAGACCACGGCGACCGTGATGGTGGCCCGGAGGTGTCGCCTCCTCAGGAGACGGAACCGCGAGTCGCGGGCCGTCTCCGTGTACGCGTCGGCGGGCCCGCGACGGGCGCCGCCGGTCCGGTCATGGTCCGGCTCATGGTTCAACGGCGCCGGCTCTGCAGCCATACGGATTCCCCCCTCATGACCAGTCCGCCCCCGCGGCCATGCCACTCCCCTATGAGATCAGACGATCACAGAGTGTGCAGGGCACTTTGCCGGACCGTCCGGGAAAAACCGTCCGGCCACGCCCCGCCCCGGCCGCCGGGCGGGGCGCGGAAACTCGCAAAGCCCGGTGCCGCAAGGGTTTGCGACCTCTCGACAGCCACTCTGACCTGCGAGGATTTGACACAGGTCGAATCTGTGTTCGAAATTGTACGGGTGGTGGGGCAGACAGCGGCGGTGGGTCCGGCGCCCCTGGTCGCGGCGTCCGGCGACCGGGTGCCGGTCCTGCCCGCACTGCGACCCGTGGTCCCCGGCGGGGGCCTCCGGCGCGGCTCGGCGGTGGGCGTGGCCGGGCCGGGGGCGGGTTCGCTGGGGCTGGCGCTCATCGCCGGGGTGTCGGCCCATGGCGGCTGGTGCGCGGCCGTCGGGCTGCCGGAACTCGGCGTACGGGCCTCCGTCGGCATGGGCGCCGATCCCGGACGGCTGCTCCTGGTGGACGAGCCCGGAACACGCTGGGCGGACGTGGTGGCGGCTCTGGCCGAGGCGGTGGACCTGATTCTGCTCGCGCCGCCCGAGCGACCCCCCGCGTCGGTCGTGCGGAGGCTTGGGGCGCTGAGCCGGAAACACGGGTGTGTGCTCACCGTGACGGGTCCCGCGACGGCCTTCTGGGAGACCACCGCCCTGCGTTTGCGGATAACCGAAAGCCGGTGGTCGGGACTCGGTGACGGCCACGGCCACCTGCGAGGCCGGCGCGCCCATGTGGTCGCGGAGGGACGTGGCGCGGCAGGGCCGGGGCATGACGGCTGGCTGTGGCTTCCCGGTCCGGACGGCACCGTGTCGACCGCCGAGGCCCCACAGCCCGAGCACCGCCGCCCGACCCTGGAGGTCGTGGCGTGAGCCGGGGCCGGATGTGAGCGCCCGCACGCTGGTCGTCTGGTGCCCGGACTGGCCCGCCACCGCGGTCGGCATCGATGCGGCCACCCCTGGGGTCGTCGTGGCGGAGCGGCAGGTGGTGGCCTGTACCGCCGCCGCGCGGGCCGAGGGCGTGCGGCGGGGCCAGCGCATCAGGGACGCACAGCGCCGGTGTCCCCGGTTGGTCGTTCGGGACCGGGACGAGGACGCCGAGGGGCGGCTGTTCGAGCCGGTGGTGGCGGCGGTCGCCGCGCTCACGCCCAAGGTGGAGGTGGTGCGGCCTGGGCTGTGCGCGGTGCCCGCGCGCGGGGCGGCGCGGTTCTACGGGGGCGAGGAGGCTCTCCGGGTGCTCGTCCAGGACGCCGTGGTGGAGGCGGGTCACGACTGCGGCACGGGGATCGCGGACGGGCTGTTCGCCGCCGAGCTGGCCGCCCGCGCCGACGGCGGGAGGGTGGTCCCGCCAGGTGGGTCCGCCGCGTTCCTGGCGCCGTACCCGGTCTCGGTTCTGGACCGACCGGAACTGACGGATCTGCTGGCGCGGCTGGGTATCCGCACGCTGGGTGAGTTCGCCGCGCTGCCCTCTGGGCACGTGGCGGGGCGGTTCGGGGCGGACGGGAGCCTGGCGCACCGCTTGGCGCGCGGTGAGGAGCCACGTCCCGTCGCTCCCGCGCCCGCCGGAGCGGACCTCACCGTGGAGCTGGCGTTCGACCCTCCGGCCGCACAGGCCGAGGAGGTCGTGTTCGCCGCCAAGCGGCTGGCCGCGGAGCTGCATGACGGTCTCGCGGCCCGCGGTCTGACGTGTGTGCGCCTGGCGGTGGAGGTCGCGTTCGCCGACGGAAGCGCCGTGGAACGGCTGTGGCGGCACGACGGCGAGCTGTCGGCGCTCGCGGTCGCCGAACGGGTCCGCTGGCAGTTGTCGGCGCTCCCCGAAGGAGGCACGAGCCACGACGCGGTGTGGGGCGGTGTGGTGTCCCTGACGCTGTCGCCCGACCAGCTCGTACCGGACACCGGGCGACAGCACGCCTTGTGGGGGCGCGCCGCCGTCACCGACCGGATCGCACGGGCCGCCGACCGCGTTCAGGCCCTGCTGGGCCATCACGGCATCACCCGTCCCGTGCTCACGGGTGGCAGGGGCCCTGGGGAGCGGGTGGTCAAGGTCCCCGTCGGGGACCTGCCCCCTGAACGACGGGGCGACGGGCCTTGGCCGGGCCGCATACCCGACCCCGCGCCTTCGATCGTGCCGACCGAAATGCAGTCCGCCGTGGTGACCGACGCGGAGGGCGCCCTGGTGAGCGTCACCGCGCGATGTGCCGTCTCCGCGCCTCCCGCGTACCTCACGGTCGGCGGGGGCTCCCCCAGGAAGGTCGTCGGCTGGACAGGGCCCTGGCCCGCCGTGGAGCGCTGGTGGGACCCGGAGCGGGCACGCCGCACCGCCCGGTTCCAGGTGGTCACCTCCGACGGTCAGGCGTACCTGCTGGCGGTGGAGAACGGCCGGTGGCATGTGGAGGCCGTCTATGACTGACGCGGGTCGCGGCGATGGGCTGGAGTAACCCCGCGATTCCCTGGCGGGAGTTCGAACGACGGCTCACTTGGAAGAACGGCGAACGCGAGGCCGCCTCCAAGGAGAACCCACCGCCACCCCCACCGCCCCGGAGGCGCACCGGTGGTGTCCCGTGGGCGGAGCTGCACTGCCACTCGGCGTTCAGTTTTCTGGACGGTGCGAGCGACCCCGCGTCCCTGGCGCACGAGGCCGCACGGCTCGGCATCGAGGCCGTCGCCCTCACCGACCACGACGGCATGTACGGCGTCGTGCAGTTCTCCCAGGCCGCCAAGGAGGCGGGGGTGCGCACTGTGTTCGGTGCGGAGCTGAGCCTCGATCTGCCCAAGAACCCGCACGCCGTGCCCGACCCGCCTGGGGAGCACCTGCTCGTACTCGCCCGTGACCCGGAAGGGTACGGGCGGCTGTGTTCGTCCATCAGCGCCGCGCAGCTACGAGGCGGCGAGAAGAACCGGCCGCTGTATGACCTCACCGAACTGGCGGACGCGCACGGCGGGCACTGGGCGGTCCTCACCGGTTGCCGGAAAGGTGCTGTCCGGAAAGCGCTCGACACAGCAGGCCTCGACGCCGCAGAACGCGAGCTGCGCAGGCTGATGGACCTTTTCGGCCATGACAACGTGTACGTCGAGCTGATCGACCTGGACCAGCCCGGTGACGACGCACGCAACGACGCCCTGGCGGAACTCGCCGCCCGTACGGGGCTCGGGCTGGTCGCCTCCAACAACGTCCACCACGCCGGATCGGGGCCGGACGCACGGCTGGCCGAGGCTCTCGCCGCCATCCGCGCCCGGCGCAGCCTGGACGAGATGGAGAGCTGGCTCGCCGCGACCGGTACGGCGCACCTGCGCAGCGGCGAGGAGATGGCCGCGCGGCTGGCACGGTTCCCCGGTGTGCGCGAGCGGACCGTGGAGCTGGCACTGGCCTGTGAGTTCGACTTCGACGTGGTGGCCCCCGCGCTGCCGGACCGGCCGGTGCCCGAAGGACACACCGAGGCGAGCTGGCTGCGGCATCTGACCCTGGAGGGCGCCCGCCTGCGCTACGGACCGCCCGAAAACGAGCGCGTTCCGGGGGCGTACGCGCAGATCGCCCACGAACTCGACGTGATCGAACAGCTGGGCTTCCCCGGCTACTTCCTCATCGTGCACGACATCGTCGAGTTCTGCCGCCGCGAGAACATCCTGTGCCAGGGCCGGGGATCGGCCGCCAACTCGGCGGTCTGCTACGCGCTGGGCATCACCGGGGTCGACGCGGTCCGGCACGGGCTGCTGTTCGAGCGGTTCCTGTCACCGGGCCGCGACGGGCCTCCGGACATCGACCTGGACATCGAGCACCGACGCCGTGAGGAGGCGATCCAGTACGTCTACCGCACGTACGGGCGCGACCGTACCGCCCAGGTGGCCAACGTCATCAGCTACCGGCCCAGGATGGCGGTACGGGACGCCGCGCGGGCGCTGGGCTACTCCCCCGGCCAGCAGGACGCCTGGTCCAAGCACGTCGACTCCCGTGACCCCGTCGGGACGGACACCGAGATCCCCGCACAGGTCACCGAACTCGCCGGGCGGCTCGTGCGGCTCCCCCGGCATCTGGGCATCCACTCCGGCGGCATGGTGATCTGCGACCGGCCGCTCGGCGAGGTCTGCCCCATCGAGTGGGCGCGGATGCCCAACCGCAGCGTCCTTCAGTGGGACAAGGACGACTGCGCGGCGGCCGGGCTGGTGAAGTTCGACCTCCTGGGGCTGGGCATGCTGTCGGCGCTGCACGACTGTTTCGACCTGGTGGCCGAGCATCACGGCGTCCGCCACGACCTCCATTCGGTCCCACCGGAAGACCCCGCCGTGTACGACATGTTGTGCGACGCCGACACGATCGGGGTGTTCCAGGTGGAATCCCGGGCGCAGATGGCGACACTCCCCCGGTTGCGGCCCCGGACGTTCTATGACCTGGTGGTGGAGGTGGCGCTGATCCGGCCCGGCCCCATCCAGGGCGGCTCCGTCCACCCCTACATCCGGCGCCGCAAGGGCCTGGAGCCGAGGACGTGCCCGCATCCGCTGATGGAGAACGCCCTGGCACGCACCTACGGTGTTCCGCTGTTCCAGGAGCAGATGATGCAGCTCGCGGTGGACTGCGCGGGGTTCACTCCCCAGGAGTCCGACGCGCTACGGCAGGCGATGAGCGCGAAACGCGCACCGGAGCGGATCGAGCTGCTGCGGGAGAGGCTCCTGGTGGGGATGGCCGAACGCGGGATTCCCGCCGAGGTGGCGGAGGAGGTCTACGAGAAGATCCTGGGCTTCGCGAGTTTCGGCTTCCCGGAATCACATGCGCAGAGCTTCGCGCACCTCGTGTATGCGAGCGCCTGGCTGAAGCGGCATCATCCCGCCGCGTTCACCGCCGCCCTGCTGCGCAACCAGCCGATGGGCTTCTACAGCCCCCAGAGTCTGCTGGCCGACGCGCGCAGGCACGGTGTCACGGTACGGAACGTGGACGTCAACGCCAGCGACGTCCTCGCCACCCTGGAAGAGCCCGTACCCATGACACGACCCCACCGGCACGCCCCCGACGAGCCGCAGCCCGCCATCCGGGTGGGGCTGTCGTCGGTGCGCAACCTGGGCACGGACGTCGCCGAGGCCATCGCCGCAGGCCGTCCGTACACGAGCATGGAGAACCTCGTACGGCGCGTTCCGCTCACGCAGGCGGCGTTGGAGGCCCTGGCGACGGCGGGTGCGTTCGGGTGTTTCGGGCTGTCCCGAAGGGCGGCGCTGTGGGCCGCCGGAGCACTCGCCGGAGTGGGGCCGGGGCAGCTCGAAGGCGTCACCCCGGGTGTGGCGGCCCCGGCGCTGCCCGCCATGACACAGGTGGAGGAGACCCTCGCCGACCTGTGGGCGACGGGTATCGCACACACCCACCCGCTCGCGCACGTCCGGCCCTCGCTGGAGGAGTTGGGCGCGCTGCCCGCCGAGCGGCTGACCAGGGTTCCCTCGGACACGAACGTGGTGGTCGGGGGTCTCGTCACGCACCGGCAGCGGCCTCCGACGGCGGGCGGCATCGTGTTCATGACGCTGGAGGACGAGACCGGCCTCATCAACGTGGTGTGCCGTCCGGAGGTGTTCGCCCGTCACCGGGGCCTCGCCGTGGACGCGCAGGCCCTGTTGGTGAACGGGCGGCTGGAACGCGTCGACGGGGTCACCAACGTGCTGGCGACCCGTCTGCGGAGGCTCCCGGTGCCCGGACGTACCCGCAGCCGCGACTTCCGCTGAACCGGGTGACCCGGACAGGTCAGGACCAGGCCGGATGCCCCACCGCCGACGGCCCGACCGCCCGCGCCCCGGACTCGCCCTGGTCCACCGGCATCGCCCAGATCTGCGGCGTCTCGACCGGGCCCCGTACGAAGGCCAGCCACTCGCCGTCCGGTGACCAGCTCGGGTCCATGTCGTGGGCGGGGTCGGTGGTGAGCCGCCGGTGGTCGCTCCCGTCGGCGTCGACGACCGCGATGTCGTTGGTGCGCCCCTCCCCGTTCATCAGCGTGAACGCGAGGCGGTCGCCGTCGGGCGACCAGGCCGGGTCGTTGGCCCCACCGGGGGCGATCTCCGGAGTCGTCAGCCGGGTCCACTCCTGGTCCGGCTCGTCCGGGTCGAGGCAGAAGACCTGCTGCACCCCGTCCCGCCTGCTCCAGAACGCGATCTTGCCCTCCCGGGACCAGGCCGGATCGTCCTTGCCGGCGTCGTCGTGGGTGATCTGCCGGGTCTGCCCGGTCGCCACCTCGGCGAGGTGGAGCTGCGCGACGCCGTCCACCTTGATCATCACGGCGAGCCGCCGGCCGTCGGGCGACCAGGCCACCCGGCCGCGGCCGGAGATCCCCTCGACCACCCGGCGGGCCCCGCCGCCGTCGGCACCGGCCACCCACACGTCGGACGTCGCGCCGCCGCCCCACCGTGTGAACGCGATCATGGAGCGGTCCGGCGACCACTGCGGCAGCACGTCACAGCCCTCGCCGCGCAGGATCTCCGACGCCCGCGCCACGCCGTTCCCGGGGGTGAGGCGGCCGATCCTGGCCCGGCACTCCTTGGGCCATCCCGCCTCCTGGTCGATCCGCACCAGGATCGGGTGCCCGGGAGGTCCCGCCGCCGCGTCCCCGCCCACGTTCCGGTCCCTGTCCCGCAGGGCGTACGCGGCGAGGGTCACTCCCACCGTGAGCAGCGCGACTCCCGCGACGGTCGCGACGACCCCGCGTGTACGTCCCTTTCCTCCACGCCGAGCGTCACGCCCGCGACGGCCCAGTTCCCGGGTCTCCGGAACCGCCGACGCCCCGCCCCAGGGCACGTACTCGCCGGGCCGCCCCTCCGACGCCCCGGCCTCCCCCGCCACCGGCACCGTCGGCGCACCCGCCGAAGCCGAACCAGCGGACGCCCCACCTCCCCGGAACGCACCGGCGGCCGGACCACCCGCCGTACCCGAAGCCGACCCGCCCGCCGGACCGCCAGATGCCACGTAGAAGCCACCCGCACCTGCGGACTCCTCCGCAGGCGGGACACCACCCAGCGGCACGCCAGGGACACCCGGTGCTGCGCTCCCTGGAGCACCAGACACCGCCGACGGCCCGCCCTGCCCCGCAGACCCACCCGTTGAGGGAGCGCCGTCCGACGGAACACCGGGCCCCGTGGACGCGCCCCCCTCACCCGACGGGGAGGAACCGCCCGGAGTAACCCCAGGTCCCGGGAAACCACCACCCTCGCCCGACGGGGAGGGAACGCCAGGGACGGCGAATGCGCCGCGTTGGCGTGATGGCTCTGTAGACCCGGCGGTTTCGGAGGGGCGGCCCGGCGGAGAGTCGGGGGCGCCGGATGGCTCGTTCTCACCCGACGACGGGCCCGCTGGCCCGTCGGGCGCGGAGGACGCGAAGGACGCCGAGGAGTCGCCCGAGGCAGCGTCGCGTCCGGGCCCGGCGGAGGGCGTGTCGATACCGCTTGGGGAACCGCCCGGGGTTCGGGAGGGCAGGGAGGTGCTCGGGTCGAGGGTGGTGGCGTCGTCGGGGTCGGTGGGCCAGGCGCGGGTGAGGCTGGTGGTGACAGCGGCCTCGCCGCCCCCGCCGACGAGGGAGAGCAGGAGTTCCTGGGCGGTGGGGCGGCGGGCCGGGTCCTTGTCGAGGGCCCGGCGGACCAGCCCGGCCAGGGGGTCGGGGAGGGGACCGACGTCGGGGTCGGCGTGGACGACCCGGGCGGCCATGATCTGGAAGGTGCCGGTGCCGAACGGGTGGCGGCCGGTGCCCGCGTACGCGACCAGGCAGCCCCACGCGAAGACGTCGACGGCCGGGGTGACGGGGTGGTTGAGGATCTGCTCGGGGGCGATCCAGCCGGGGCTGCCGATGACCTGGCCGGTACGGGTGTGGCCGGTGGCGACGTCCAGGGCGCGGGCGATGCCGAAGTCGATGACGCGGGGGCCGGAGATGGACAGCAGGACGTTCCCGGGCTTGAGGTCGCGGTGCACGAGCCCGGCCGAGTGGATCGCCAGCAGCGCGGCGGCCACCCCCACGGCGACCCCGTTGAGCATGCCGGGCGACAGCGCGCCGTGCTCGGCGACGTGCTGGAGCAGCGAGGGGCCCTCGATGTACTCGGTGACCATGTACGCGCGGCCGTCCTCCCGGCCGTGGTCGAGGACCTGGGCGGTGCAGAACGACGCCACCCGCCGCGCGTTGGCGACCTCGTCCTGGAAGCGCGCCAGGAACGCCGGGTCGTCGGCCAGTTCCGCCCGGACGACCTTCACAGCGACGGGCGGGCCGTCGTCGCGCCGGCCCAGGTAGACCGCGCCCATGCCGCCCTCACCGAGCCTGGACTCCAGCCGGTACGGCCCGATGACGGCCGGGTCGCCGGGCCCCAGGGGCTGCGCGGACTCCCCGTGCGGCCTCGTGTGCCGGTTGTCCAAGGTCGACCACCTCTCCAGACACCCGCCCCGAACCTACCGGCCGCGTCCCGGACGTCCAGGGCATCGCGGGACAGGAGCGGGCAATGTCATCGAATCGGTAGATGGACCGTCCGCCGCGTTGGTTCGCGCCCGTCAGGCCAGGAACACCACGAGCACGACCAGGACCGTGAGCACCGCCAGCACCACCCCGGCCACGAGGGCCGACGACCGGGCCGACGACCGGGCCGACGACCGGGGCGCCGCCACCGGAGGCGGCCCGCCCGGCACACCGCCATGCCCGTACGGCCGGAAACCGTGCGCCACCGGCCGGGTGTCCGCCCCCGCCGACCCCGCCGACCCTGCCGACCCCGCCGACCCCGGCGACAGGGAGGCGGGTCGCATGGTGGGCCCCGCGCGCGGGTCGTCCCTCTCCGGAACGGTCTCGTCCGCGCCCCCAGCGACCGGGGAGGCGGGCAGCGGGTTGTCCATCCGGGTGGCGAGGGGGTCGGAGGCAGGCGTGAGGAGGCGGTCCATGATCTGCTGGGCGTCGGGACGGTGGGCCGGGTCCTTCTCCAGGCAGGCGGCGAGCAGGGCGCGCAGCGCCGTGGGGACGCCGTCCAGGCGGGGCCGTCCGCGCAGGATCCCGTCGAGCAGCACCGCCATGCTGGAGCCCTCGAAGGGGGGCCGTCCGGTCGCCGCGAACACGATGGTGGCGGCCCAGGCGAAGACGTCCGCCGCCGGGGTCACCCGCCCGCCGGAGATCTGCTCGGGCGCCAGGTAGGCCGGGGTGCCCATCGCGGGGCCGGAGGTGGTGGTGGCCTCCAGCGCGCGGGCGAGCCCGAAGTCGATGACGCGGGGGCCCTCGGCGGCCATCAGCACGTTGTTGGGGTTGACGTCGCGGTGGACGATCCCGGCGCGGTGGATGGCGGCGAGCGCGGTGGCGGTGCCGACGGCGAGCCGTTCCAGGGCGGGCCCGGTGCGCGGGCCCTGCGCGGCGACGAGGTGCGCCAGGGAGGGGCCGTCGACGTACTCGCTGACGATGTAGGGGCGTTCGCCCAGCCGTCCGACCTCCAGGACCTGGGCGGTGCAGAACCGGGCGACGCGCTTGGCCGCCGCGACCTCCTGCACGAACCGGTTCGCCGCGTCCGTCCGGGCGCGCGCGTCGCCCACCGGGAGCGGCCTCAGCAGCTTGATCGCCACGCGGCGGCCGTCGGGGGCGACGCCGAGGTAGACCACCGCCTGCCCGCCCTCGCCGATGCGGGCGCGGACGTCGCAGGATCCCACCCGGCGCGGGTCGCCGGGCCGCAGCGGCTGCGTCATCGGCACCCCCGTCCCTCCGGCCGCCGGGAACCGGGCGATCCTACCGCCGCGGGGCCGTCAGGCGCCGATGGCGTCCAGGCGGCGCAGGATGACGCCCTCGCGCAGCGCCCAGGGGCAGACCTCCAGCTCGTCCACCTCGAACAGGTCCATGGCGGCGTCGGCGACCACGGCCCCGGCGGGCAGCTGCGGGGCGCGCTGCTCGGAGACGCCGGGCAGCGCGGCGCGTTCGTCGGCGCTCATCCGGGCCAGCTTCTCGCTCCACTCGGTCAGGTCGCCGTGCCTGAGCGTCCGCTTGACCAGGGGGCCCTCGGCGCTGGCGGGGGCCCCGGCGATGCGGGCGAGCTGCTTGAAGGTCTTGGAGGTGGCGACGGCGTGGTCGGGCGGGCCGTACCGGGCGACCTCGCCGACCCGGCGGGCGATCTCGGCGCGGACGTACCGGCGCAGCTCGCGCAGCTCCTCGGGCGGCGCGGGGTCGGCGGTGAGCCGGTCGCGGGTCAGCCGCCCGGCGCCCAGCGGCAGCGAGATCGCCACGTCGGGGGCCTCGTCGATGCCGGAGGCGATCTCCAGGGAGCCGCCGCCGATGTCGACGACCAGCAGCCGTCCCGACGACCAGCCGTACCAGCGGCGCACCGCCAGGAACGTCAGCCGCGCCTCCTCGTCGCCCGGCAGGACCTGCAGGTCGGCGCCGGTGGCGGCGTTGACGCGGGCGAGGACCTCCTCGCCGTTGGCGGCCTCGCGGACGGCGGAGGTGGCGAAGGACAGCAGGTCCTCCACGCCCTTGTCCTCGGCGACCCGCAGGGCGTCCTGGACGAAGGCCCGCAGGCGTTCCTCGCCCTCCTCGGTGACGCGGTCGCCGTCGAGGTGGTCGGCGAGCCGCAGCTCCTCCTTGTGGGAGTAGGCCGGGAGCGGGCGGGCTCCCCGGTGCGCGTCCACCACCAGCAGATGCACCGTGTTCGAGCCCACGTCCAGCACACCGAGTCGCATGACCTCGACGCTATCGGACGTCCGGAACCGGTAAGTTCGCCGATCGGTATCAATCCGGCTACCCGGGGGGCAGCCAAGATCCCCCGGCGGGTTCACACCGTGGTGCCCAGGCCCCCGTCCACCGGGATCACCGCGCCGGTGACGTACGCGCCGGCCCGGCCGGACAGGTAGATCGCGATGCCGGCCATGTCGTCGGGGCGGCCGATGCGGCGCAGCGGGGCCATCGCGGCGATCTCCGCGCCGAAGGCGTCCAGCGTGGCGGCCATCATCTTGGACTCGAACGGGCCGGGCGCCACCGCGTTGACGGTGATGTGGCGCGGGCCCAGCTCGCGGGCCAGGACCCGGGTGAGGTGGTGGAGCCCGGCCTTGCTGGCCGAGTAGGAGTAGGTGGGCAGCGCGGGCACGTGCAGGCCGTCGATGCTGCCGACGTTGATCACGCGGGCCGGGTCGTCGGCGGTGGCGGCCGACTCCAGCAGCGGCAGGAAGGCGCGGGTCAGGAAGAACGGCGACTTGAGGTTGAGGTCCAGCACCTTGTCCCAGGCGGAGGCGGGGAACTCCTCCAGCGGCGCGCCCCAGGTGGCGCCCGCGTTGTTGACCAGGACGTGCACGGCCTGCTCGGCGCCGCCGACCTCGCGGGCGAGCCGCAGGCACTCCTCCTCCCCGGACAGGTCGGCGGGGATGGCGGTCACGTCGCCGAACTCCGACAGCTCCTTGGCCGCCTCGGCGCACGCGTCGGCCTTGCGGGAGCTGATGTAGACGCGGGCGCCGGCCTGGAGGAGGCCCCGCGCCATCATCAGGCCGATCCCACGCGTGCCACCGGTGACGACGGCGACCTTGCCGGACAGGTCGAACAGGTCCATGGTTCCTCCCAGGTGCGGCGGGCTTGCCCGGCATTGTGAACGACGGGTCACCCGGCCCGTGCGGCGGGGTCCCTCGTGGGGTCCCCGCCGATGTCACAGGCGTGTCCTCAGTGCCCCGGGGACCCGGCGGGTTCCAGGGGCGTCTCGGTGTCGGCGTCGGCGGTGTCCGGCTCGGACGCGCCCGGCGGCAGGTCCCGCAGGAGGACGGCGGCCAGCACGGCGGCGACGACGACCAGGACGGTGGCGGCCCCGGCGGCGGCGTGCAGCCCGGTGGTGAAGGCGTCGCGGGCGGTGTCGAGCAGCGCCGCGCCCGTGTCCCCGGGTAGCCGCTCGGCCACCGAGGTCGCGCCGCCGAGGGTCTCCCTGGCCTCGGTCTCGGCGTCGCCGGTGACGCCCTCGGGGGCATCCAGCCGGGCGCGGTACACGGCGGTGGCGACGCTGCCGAAGATCGCCAGCCCGAGCGCGCCGCCGAACTCCTGCGCGGTCTCCGACAGGGCCGAGGCGGCGCCCGCCCGCTCGGGGGGCGCCGAGCTCACGATCATGTCGGTGCCCAGCACCAGCAGCGGGGACGCACCCAGGAAGAACAGCGTCTGTCCGGCCACCAGGACGCCCAGGCCGGAGTCGGTCCCGGCGCGGGTGAGCAGGGCCACGCCCACGGCCCCCACCACCAGCCCGGCCGAGGCGACGACTCCGGGCCGCAGCCGCTGCGCCAGGGCGGGCGACAGCGCGAAGCCCAGGATGATCGCGACCGACTGCGGCAGCACCCACAGCCCGGCCTCCAGCGGGCTGAGCCCCTGCACGAGCTGCATGTACTGGGCGGTCAGCATCATCAGGCCCGGCCCGACCAGGATGACCAGCAGCAGGATGCCCAGCGAGACGCTGAACCGCCGTTCGGCGAACAGCCCCAGGTCCAGCAGCGGGTGCGCCAGGCGGCGCTGCCGCCGGACGAACACCGCCGCCAGCACCAGCCCGGCGGCCAGCGCGGCCAGCGGACCGGCGGCCGGGCCGTAGGCGGCGACCTCCTTGAAGCCGTAGATCATCGCGATCACCGCCGCCAGCGACAGCGGCACGCTCACCAGGTCGATCCGGCCCGGGGACGGGTCGCGGGACTCGGGGATCAGCACCGGTCCCAGCGCCGCCAGCACCGCCATCACCGGCACGCCGAGCAGGAACACCGAGCCCCACCAGAAGTTCTCCAGCAGCACCCCGCCCACCAGCGGCCCGGCCACCATGCCGCCGCTGAAGCCGACCATCCACAGGCTGATGGCGACGGTGCGCTGCGCCGGGTCGTGGAACATGTTCCGGATCAGCGACAACGTGGACGGCATCAGCGTGGCGCCCGCCACGCCCAGCAGCGCCCGCGCCAGGATCAGCAACTCGGCGGTGGGCGCGTAGGCGGCCAGCGCGGAGGCGGCGCCGAAGGCGACACCGCCGACCAGCAGCAACCGCCGCCGGCCGAACCGGTCGCCCAGCGCGCCCATGGTGATGAGGAAACCGGCGATCAGGAAGCCGTAGACGTCGTTGATCCACAGCAGTTGCGCGGCGCTGGGCCGCAGGTCCGCGCTGAGCTTGGGCTGGGCCAGGTGCAGCACGCTCACGTCGATGGAGATCAGCAGGGTGGGCAGGATCAGGACGGCCAGGCCGATCCACTCCCGCCGGCCCGCCCGGACGGGGCTGTCGAGGTTCATGCGCCCGACGCTAGGACCTCAACCATGGTCGAGATCAACCCCGTTTCCGGAGCGACCTCGCAGATCAGGGCGCGCCGAATCCCCACGAAGTTGCGACCGAATCGTCATGGCGGGCCCTCTTGTGGTCCATGATCGCCAACGGTAGACACCAGGGGAAACCCCCATGGAGGTCTCCTGGTGAGAAAGCATCTCGCATACCCCCTTGCCGGGGGAGCGCTCGCCGCCGCCCTCGTCGTCCCGATGACGGCGCCCGCGACGGCCGAGCCCGGGCCCCGCCGCACACCCGCCGTCCGCGAGTTCGGCAACGGCCCGGAACGCAACCGGGTCGCCGGTCCGGTGCTGCGGGGCGGGCGCGGCGCCGACCTGAGCCGCTTCCCGTGGCGGCACGACCGCGGCTACCCGCGCAAGACCAGGCTGACCGAGCCTCCGGTGAACCCCGCCGACGCGTCCCTCAAGCTCGGCCTGACGCCGTACCACGCCATCGCGCCGAAGCTGAACGCGCTGCAGAAGAGCAGCGACCGGATCAGCGTCGAGGTGATCGGCCGCAGCCACCAGGGCCGCGAGCTGTACCTGGTCACGGTGACCGCGCCGGAGAGCGCCGCGCAGGCCAGGGCGCAGGCGGCGCTGCGCGCGCAGATCGAGAACGACCCGGTCAGGGCCGCCCGCAACCCGAAGATCGCGCGCGAGTACAAGGCCCCGGTGTTCGTCAACAACAACATCCACGGCAACGAGTGGGAGGGCACCGACGCCGCGCTGCGCACCATCGAGCGGCTCGCCACCGCCACCGACGCGCGCACCCGGAGGCTGCTGGCCACCAGCCGCCTGTACTTCAACGTCACCGCCAACCCCGACGGCCGGGTCAACAACACCCGCGCCAACGGCGCCGGGTTCGACATGAACCGCGACTTCATCACCGGCTCCCAGCCGGAGGTGCGGTCGATGCGGCAGCTCATGATCGACACCCAGCCGGTGGTGATGCTGGACCTGCACGGCTACGTCAACGGCACGCTGGTCGAGCCGACGACCCCGCCGCACGGCCAGAACTACGAGTACGACCTGTTCATCAAGAACGCCTACGCCAACGGCCTCGGCATGGAGGCGGCGATCAAGGCGCTCGGGCACACGCCGGACAAGGACGGGGTGGAGCCGCCGCAGATCCCGTTCCGCGACTGGGAGGAGGGCTGGGACGACTGGCCCCCGATCTTCACGCCCCAGTACGCCCCGTTCCACGGCGCGGTGGCCTCGCACACCATCGAGATCCCGCTGCGGGTGAACAACGCCGACTACGTCCGGCAGCCGGTGGAGGAACTGCGCCGCCGCTCCCGGATCAACACCGACATCGCCGCCGCCGCCATCGACGGCACGCTGTCGTTCGTCGGGGAGCGTCACCAGCGGCTGGTCGCCGACCAGATCGAGGTGTTCCGGCGGGGCGCGGCCGGTGAGGCGTCCAGGAAGGTGCCGCTGAACATCGTGCCGGGCTTCGGCCCCGAGGACGTCTACAACACCACGTTCCCGCGCGCGTACGTGATCCCGGCCGGACCGGGGCAGCGTTCGGCGCCCGCCGCCCTGCGGCTGGTGGACCACCTGCTCGACAACGACGTGCGCGTCCAGCGGGCGACCCGGTCGTTCCGGCTGGGCGGCGCGACGTACCCGGCGGGGTCGTACCTGGTCGACATGCACCAGCCCAAGCGCGGGCTGGCCAACGTGATGCTGGAGGCGGGCGCCGACATCAGCCCGCGCGTCGACTCGATGTACGACATCTCCGGCTGGAGCCTGTCGCACCTGTGGGGCGCCACGGTGGACGCCGTGCAGGACGGCGACCTGCGGTACGTCAAGGCCGAGCCGGTGTCGGTGGCCTTCCCGTCGGGTTCGGTGGCCCCCTCGGGCGACCTCGCCCTGCGGCTGGACGACGCCAGGGAGGTCAGCGCGCTCAACGACCTGCTCGGCCAGGGCGTCGCGGCGCAGTGGGCCGCCGACGGCAGCGTCGTCGTCCCGGGCTCGGCCCGGCAGGCCGCGCGCACCGTGGCCGACCGGTACGGCGTGCGGTTCGCCCAGACCTCGGCCAAGGGCGTCCGGCCGCTGCGCAGGCTGACCGTCGCGGCGGCGGCCAGCAGCGACGACCTGTTCAGCCTCCAGGAGATGGGCTTCACCGTGAGGCCGGTGTCCACGACGGCGCTGAACGACGGCTTCGACTGGAACGGCGTGGACGTCCTGTTCGTCTCCAGCGGGCTCGACCACGCACAGCTCAACGAGGCGGCCCGTACCAGGCTCAACGCGTTCCTCGCCAAGGGCGGCGTCGTCGCGCGCGGCACCGCGGGCACGGCCTTCAACTCCGCGGCGGGGCTGCTGACGGCCACGACGGTGGCCGGGCGCGGCGACGCCAACGGCACCGTGTCGGTGGTGAACGGCAACGGCCCGATCACCGGCGGTTCCGCGCCGTACTCCTTCGTCTACTCGCCCCGCTGGTTCACCGGCCTGGGGCCCGAGGTGACGGTGGAGCAGCGCTTCGCCGCCAGGGGCCCGCTGATCGCCGGGCACTGGCGGGCGGACGGCAACGGCGCGGGCGGCCCCGACGCGGCGGTGAACCAGCCGACCGTGGTGCGCGGCGTGGACGAGCGCGGCGCGGCGGTGGTGCTGTTCGGCACCGAGCCGCTGTTCCGCAACCACCCGAAGGGACTGTTCCCGCAGGTGGCGCGGTCGCTGTTCTGGACGTCGGTGACGGCCGGGCAGTCCGGCTGATCCACCGGTGAGGTTCGCGGCCCGGTCTCCCTCGGGGGGCCGGGCCGCGGCGTTCACAGCTCCGCCCGGTAGTCCTCCAGGCGTTCCACCAGTTCGACGGGGTGGCTGAGGGCGGGCAGGTGACCGCCGGGCATCTCGTCGGGCACGATCCCGAGCCGTTCGCGGACGACGCGCCGCTGGAACTCGGCGGGGAAGAACCGGTCGTCGCGGCACAGCAGGAACCGGGTCGGCACGTCCGGCCAGGCGTCCAGCGGCCACGGCTTCACGAACGGCGTGCCCGACTGGTCGAGCGCGTGCTTCGCGGACTCGGCGACCACGTCGGGCGGCACGTCGTGCAGGAAGAGGTCCAGCGGGTCGAACTCCTCGGCGAGGACCCGGCCGTCGCGGGCGGCCTTCTCCCGCATCGCCCGCTCCTGCCCGGTGTTGGCCCACCACTCGCCGCCGAACTCCCCCGGGCGCGGGACCATCGCCGCCACCAGCACCATGAGGTCGACCGGCACGCGGGTGCACACCAGCGGCGCGGTGAACCCGCCCAGCGACTGGGCCACCAGGATCAGCCCGGTGCGGTCGCCGATCGCCTCGACGACCACGTCGGCGTACTCCTCGAACCCGGCGGTGTCGTCCTCGACGGGCAGGTCGGGGGCGACGACGTCATGCCCGCGGGCCCGCAGCTCCGGGATCACCCGGTGCCAGTGCCAGGAGTCGGAGCCCGCGCCCGGGATCAGCACGTAGGTCGCCATGTCAGGCCCCCATCCGGGCCAGCACGCCGGGGAGCCTGGTCTGGAAGTCCAGGACGCCGACCCACGCGGGCCGCACGGCGATCCGCGCCATCCGCAGGCCCGGCCGGTCCAGCTCGGCGATCTGGGCCTCGACCTGCTCCTCACCGCCCGCGCCGTAGTAGCGGCGCAGCGCCAGCGGATACTCGGGGACCACCCCGTCGATCTCGGTGATCTCGGCCCGGCCCCGCACCATCAGCACCTCGGGCGGGTACCCGTTGGCGTCGATGGTCAGCGCCACGGCGGGCCGGGCCCGCAGCGAGGGGATCTTGTGGGCTCCGTGGTAGGTCCACATGATCACCTCCTCGCCGGTCCAGTGGAACATCATCGGCATCACGCGCGGCGTGCCGTCCGCCGCGACGTAGGCCAGCCGCGCCAGCTCGGTGGACGCCAGCAGCCGCCGCGCCACCTCGGTCTCCAGCAGCCCCGGGTCGCCCTGGGGCAGGTCCGTCGGATTCTCGGTCATACTCCTAAACTAGGAGCACCTGCTCCTGAGAGACAAGTGGAGCGGCGTAAACTGTCGGGCATGCCGGTGAGACGCAGCTACGCCGACGCGTGCGGCATCGCGCGCGCCCTGGACCTGGTCGGCGAACGCTGGGCCCTGCTGGTCGTCCGCGAGCTGATGCTCGGCCCCAAGCGGTTCTCCGACCTGCACCGCGGGCTGCCCACCGCCAGCCAGAACGTGCTGTCGCACCGGCTGAGGGAGCTGACGGACGCCGGGGTGGTGCGGCGCCGCAGGCTCGGCCCCCCGGCGGGCGCGCAGGTGTACGAGCTGACGCCCTGGGGCCGTGGCCTCGAACCGGTGCTGCTGGCCCTGGGCCGCTGGGGCGGCACCGTGCCCCTGACCCCCGGCACCGAGATGGGCGCCGACGCGATGGTGCTGGGGCTGCAGACGATGTTCCTGCCCGAGTCCGCCGAGGGCCTGCACGCGGTGGTCGAGCTGAGGCTCGGCGACGAGGCGTTCCGGCTGGAGATCGCGGACGGCCGTTTCCAGGCGGCGCGCGGCGAGGCCGAACACCCCGACACGGTGATCGAGACCGATGTGCCCACCCTGCGGGACCTGGTCTGGCGGGGCCTGCCCTTCGCCGAGGCCATCGGCTCCGGGCACCTCGCCGTCCACGGCGACACCGCAGTGGCGGAGCGGCTGCCGGGGCTGTTCGCCCGGCCGTCGTCCTGAATCACCGAGAACCCACCCGGAGGGCACCGCGCACCGCATACTGGTGCGGGATTCGCGCCGACGACAGGCAACGAGCGACGGGGGCAGCCGAGCGTGAGCACGACCTTGTACCTGGTCCGGCACGGCGAGACGGTCTGGCACGCGGAGAACCGCTACGCGGGCGTCAGCGACGTGGCGCTCACCGAACGCGGCCACGACCAGGCGGCCCGGCTGTCGATCTGGGCGGAGAAGACCGGGGTGGACGCGGTGTGGGCCTCGCCGCTGACCCGGGCGCGGGAGACGGCCGCCCCGGCCGCGCGGGCCCTGGGGCTGCCGGTGACCGTCGACGAGGGGCTGGCCGAGTTGTCCTTCGGCATGGCGGAGGGCCGCACCCTGGCGGAGCTGCCGCCCGACCTGGTGGCGGCGTTCCGCGCCGACCCCGTGGATGGAGCGTTCCCGGGCGCGGAGGACCCCCGCCGGGCCGCCGCCCGGGGCTCTGCCGCCCTCCGCCGCATCGCGGCACGGCACGAGGGCCGGCGCGTCCTGGTCGTGGCGCACAACACGCTGCTGCGGCTGGTGCTGTGCGAGCTGCTGGGCATCCCGCTGCGCCGCTACCGGACGGCGTTCCCCCAGCTGCGCAACTGCTCCCCGGCCGAGCTGGCGGTGAACGGGACGACCGCCGGGCTGGTCGCCCTCAACCTCCCGCTGCCCTGAACCGCCGGAACGGTCCGAGGCGCATAGGCCGGGCCGTCAGGGGCAGGGGCGCGGTATGAGCGAATCCGACAGAAGGCGCGTCGACGACACACCGGGCGCGGCCGGCTCGGTGACCGAGGCGTCCGACGCGGCGGCCGAGCAGAACCCGGCCGAGCGGGCCACCGGGCCCGCCGAGGCGCTTCCCGGGGCCGAGCCCGACCGCGGGGCTCCCCGCGGCGACCGCGAGGGCGACCGGGCCGGGGACGAGGACCGGGCCGAGGAGGGCAGCCTCCAGGAGAGCGGCACGGGGATCTCCGGCGCCGGGGTGTCCGGTGGAACCGGAGGCGACTACACCGACGAGTTCCGCCCCGAGCCGGTACGGCAGGTGCCCGCGGAGGGCCAGCGGGGCCAGGCCGAGGGCCCCCAGGTCGCACCGGACGTGGACGACGAGGGCTAGCGGGCCGCGCCCTCGTGCCGCATCAGCAGGGCGTAGGCGGCGAGAGTGGAGTCGTCGGTGATGCGCCCGCCGTCGACCAGGTCCCAGAACTCCGACCGCGACACCCAGCGCTGCCGCATGTCCTGCTCCTCGTGCTCGCGGGCGTGCGCGCCGGGGGTCAGGTCGGTGGCCAGGAAGACGTTGAAGCCCTGCCCGCTGGTGCCGTGCGAGCAGTGCAGGAAGCCGAGCCGTTCCAGCCGCCCGGCGCGCAGGCCCGTCTCCTCGGCCAGCTCGGTGCGGGCCAGCAGCTCGGGGTCGCCGTCGGCCCCGTCGGGGAAGGTGCCCTGGGGGAAGTTCCAGGTGCGGCGGCCGATCGGGTACCGGTACTCCTCCACCATGTGGAACCCGCCGTCCTCGGCCGGGATCACCAGCGCGAAGTCGGGCTTGTCGACCACCCCGTAGATGCCCGCCGAGCCGTCGGGCCGCTCGATCCGGTCCTCCCGCACCGTCATCCACCGGTTGCGGTAGACGATCCGGGAGCCGAGGCGTCTGATGGTCTGCTCGCCGCCGGTCATGTCAGGCCCCCGATCCGTAGCGGTAGATGAGCTCGTGCCGGTCCCCCACGACCACCCGGTGGGTGACCTCCACGATCCGGTCATTGTCGTCGTAGCCGCGCCGCCACAGGGTCAGAACGGGCTGATCCGGCCGGATCTGCAGGGTCTCCTGCTCGCCGGGCAGCGGCAGCCGGCAGGTGACCGACTCCTCGAACAGGATCCGGTGGCCCAGCTCCTCCAGCCGGGAGTAGATGCCGCCGGGACCGGTGTCCACCCGGCGCAGGATCGGGAGTCGCGCGACCACGTCCATGATCACCCAGGTGGTGGCGGTCTGCACCGGCGGGCCGCCCACCACGCCCTGCACCCGGGCGCGGCGCAGCACGGTGGTGCCGACCGGGACGGCCAGCCAGCGCGCCAGCGCGGCGTCGGCGGGCACCTCGTCCACCGTGGTGCGGGTGAACGGCTCCCGGCCGCCCTGCTGGGCCGAGACGTGGAAGCCGCGCCACCGGCCGACCTGGCGGGTGATGTCGGCCGCCGCGCGGCGCACCGGGCCGGGCGCGCGGACCTGGGTGCCGGTGCCCGCGTGCACCACCACCAGGCCCTGGTCGGCCAGCAGCCGCACGGCCCGGCGCACCGTGGAGCGGTCGGCGGAGAACTGCTCGGCCAGCTCGCGTTCGGAGGGCAGCCACGACCCCGGCTCGAAGTGGCCCTCGATGATCCGGGCGGCCAGGGCGTTGGTGATCGCCTGTGCCTTGGCGGGTGGTCTCGGCGTTCCGACGTGATCTCCCACGCGATGGCATGGAGTGGTCCGGAGCTTTGACTGCAACCATAGCCCGACCATGGTCCGGTGCCGTCCCGTCCGCCGGGCCGGGGGTGGCCGAACTTCCGCGTTTCCGTTGCCGGGTGGTTTTGGTAGGTCTACGTTAGTCCTACCTTAGACCTACCAAAACGGAGTGGTCACCCTGGTCCCCCGGCGTTCCTTCCAGCGTCCCGTGCTGTTCTCCTGGACGGTCGTCACCTGCCACGGCGACGCGCGCCACGTCGGCGCCTGCGGCGTCTGCGACGACCGGGCCCGCGCGCTCGCCCGGCTGGGGGACGCGCTGCTGGAGGCCCCGGCCGGGGCGGTCGGGCTGGTGCACCGGGTGACCGTGGGCGGGGTGCGGCCGGGGTACCTGTACGACGGGCTGGTCGCCCGCGCCCGGCTGAACACCGCCACCGGGACGGTCGACTGGCTGGACGCCTCCGGGCTGCCGCCGGCGGGGCGCGGCCGGGCCGACGCGCTGCTGGCGGCGATGGCCGGGGCGGTCGGCGACACGCTGCCGCCGGAGGCGGTCGCGCTGGGCCTGGCCGACCTGGAGTCCGAGCGGCTGCGCCGCGAGCGGGGCCACCGCCGGCCCGTGTGAGCGTCCCCGTTCCGGGCAGGGTCGCCGGAAAGGGGGGCACGATGAAACTGCACGACACCGGCCAGATCAAGGAACTGCTCAACGACCTGGACTTCCCGGCCGCCAAGGACCGCATCCTCGACCACGCACGCCGCCGGGGCGCGCGGCCGGACGCGGCGCGGGCGCTGTCGGCGCTGCCGCCGGCCGACTACGACAACGTCCAGGAGGTGCTGCGGTCGGTGCCGCTCGACCCGGCCCCGGACCGGTCGGAGACCGAGCGCGCCGGGCAGCGCCGCCACGCCAGGCCGGGGCTGGCCGAGCACGAGCGGGTGGGCGGCGAGCCGCCGCCGGTGGAGCGGGAGCTGCGCCGGGAGCCCTGACCGGCCGGGTCAGCCGGCGAGCAGGTCGAGCGCGACGGCGGCGGTCCAGGACTGCGGGCGGGCGCCGAGGGCCTCCCCGGTGAACGGCTGGTAGTACTCGGCGAACAGGCCGTCGGAGAGCTGGTCGAGGGCGGCCTCGCGCAGCGCAAGGGCGGTCTCCTGCTCCCCGGAACGCTGCAGCCCCCAGATCATCAGCCAGGTCATCGGCGGCCACTGCGGGCCCCGCCAGTACAGCACCGGGTCGAAGTCCGGGGACGCCGGGCTGGTGCTGGGCGGCACCGCGTAGGCGAAGCCGGGGTGCCCGCACCAGTCGGCGGAGGTCAGCGTGGCCAGCAGCCGCCCCTGGCGGGCCGGGTCGAGCCCGCCCGACAGCAGCGGCGCGAACCCGGCGATGGTGCGGGTGCGGACGGTCGCGCCGGTGCGCAGGTCGACGTCGGCGGCGAAGCCCTGCTCGTCGGCGGTGTCCACGACGCCCCGGCGGAACCGGTCGGCGTACCCGATCAGCTCGTCCACGCCGGGCAGGCCCAGCTCGTCGGCGACGGTGGCCAGCTCCTCGTTGGCGGCGACGAACAGGGCGCTGGTGAGCACGTCGCCCATCCGGAAGCTCAGCGTGCGGCGGGCCCGCTCGTCGTCGTACCCGGCGCGCCGCAGCTCCTCCACCAGCCACTGGTACTTGACGTACTCGGCGTCGGAGGGGCGCTGGGCGGCGGCCCCGCCGAGGGCGTCCAGCGCGTGCAGGTCGGCGCGGCGGAACGGGACGAACTCCGGCGCCGGGACGACCGCCGCGTAGGGGGCGTCCCAGCGCGGGGAGTTGTCCAGCCCGCTCTCCCACCCGTGGTAGATGGTCAGCAGGCCGCGCCCGTCGGGGTCGCGGCGGGTGGCCAGGTAGCGGTGCCAGGCGAGCAGGCCCGGCCACAGTGCGCGGATCCGCTCGGCGACGTCGCGGCGCTCGGCGGCGGGCGCGGTGCGGGCGGCGTCGAGGATGCGCCGCACCGCGACCCCGTGCACCGGCGGCTGGACGAGCCCGCTGGTGTCGGGGCCGTCCGGGGCGTCGGGGGTGGTCTCGCGGCAGGCCCAGCGGCGGGGGCCGGGCTCGTAGGCGGCGTCGCCCTCGGTGAAGACGATGTGGGGCACCATGCCGGTGCGCCACTGGGCGCCCAGCAGGGTCTCCAGCTCGGTCAGGGCCCGGCCGGTGGACACCCGGGCCAGGCCGATGGCGATGAACGCCGCGTCCCAGCTCCACATGTGCGGGTAGAGCTGGGGCGCGGCGACCGTCAGGCGGCCTCGGTCGTTGCCGGCCAGCACGTAGGCCGCGCGGGCCGCCGTCTGGTTCCGGCTCAGCCGGGCCGTACGCGTCTGTACCGGGTGCATCGCGCTCACAGGTGTCATGGTTCGTCCGGGGCAGCAGAAGGTATGTCTCCAGACCTTATCGGGAGATACCTTTCCCATGCGGGCACTTGGGATGCATGCCACATCAGTAACCAGTGCGAAACATTCGCGTAACAACGCCTGTGCGGCGCGGTGAGAACGGGCCTCAGGTGCGTACGACGGCCTCCCGGTACGGAACGAGACGGACGGGACCCATCAGGCCGTACCGCTGCCGGGAGGCGTTGCCGTACACGCCGGGGTCGGAGACGCGCAGCCGGTTGTTGAGGGTCGTGGCCACCTCCACCTCGATGGTGTTGGCCCCGGCCCTCAGGTAGGGCCCGGCGTCCACGACCGGGTTGAGCTGGTCCACGGCGGGCAGGCGCCGCCCGTTGACCGTCACCCTGCACGTGTCGGTGACCTCGCCGAGGTGCAGGTACGCCCCGTGGCGGCGGGACCAGTCACGGCCGAGCGTGACGGTGGTGCGGTAGCGGCCGATGCCGGAGACGTCCTCCAGGCCGGGGATCTCGGTCCACGGCTTGAGGGCGTCCAGGGTGACCCGGTGGGTTTCGGTCACGGTCTCGGTGGGCGAGGGGCCGGGCCGCCAGTCCTCGACGTCGAGCGTCCAGGAACCCAGGTCGATCGGGGCGGGGACCTCACCGATCTCCGCCCGCACCGTGCGGCCGTCCGACAGCACCGTGGCGTACGTTCCGGCGTTGCCGTGGCGGGCGACGAGGTCGTCACCGTGGAAGCGCAGCGCCTCGGCCTCGGTGCTCACCGCGTGGACGCGGTGTCGTGCACGGTCGCCGAAGTGGCCGGGGCGGGCGAGCACGATGACGGCCGATTCGCTGGGCTTCAACGCCACCCGGACCGTGACGCGGTCACCGTCCTCCTCGTAGACCGCGAGCGGCTCGGCCTCCCCGGTCCAGGCGTCCAGCAGGTACGGGACGGCGCGGCGGTCGCTTCGGGTGAGGGTGACGGCGTGGTCGATGGCGGCGACCGGCGGCTTGACCGATTCGGCGTGCTTGCCGTTGCACAGGTAGTACAGGTCCACGTCGTCCTCGACGCGGCGGGCGTTCAGGAGCGTGGACTTCTGCGCGTACTCCACGTCGGGCCTGATGCCGAGTGCGGCCAGGGCCTGCGGGGTGGAGGGACGGTCGGGGACGTTGCGGACCTTCGGCTGGGCGAGCAGTTCGGTGAGGACGGCGCGGAGCCGTTCGTTCTCGCCGTCGCGGGCCACGCCGGGCACGGTGGCCGCCGACCAGTCGCCGATGAAGATGAGCGGGAGGCCCGCCTTGGTCCAGCGCAGCAGGCGTTCGGCGGTGGCCGGCGGCAGGGTCCGCTCGTTGCCGCCGAGGACGTCGTGCTCGATGACCAGCACCTTGTAGGCGGGGCCGTCGGGGGCGAGCCTGCCGCCGGAGACCTTCGCGGCGGGCAGTTCCAGGACCGGATCGCTGACGAACTGGTGGCTCCATCCCAGCGGCACGCCGTCGGAGGTGAACCAGCCCGCGCCCAGCCCGGTCTTGCTGCGGCCCTTCTGCCGGTAGACGGCCACGTCGATCCTGCTGACGCCCGCCTGGGTGACCTGGTGGACCCGGGCGAGGTAGCCCGCGACGTCCTGGATGTGCCGCCACGTGGGGTGACGCGGGCCCCACGACTCGGAGTAGCCGATGCCGCCGTTGTAGGGGGTGAACCCGGCGAACCCCGGCCAGGCGACGCCGGGCGCGGTGGCGTAGGAGAACCCGTGCAGCACCGTCTGGTTCAGGCCCGCCGCGTACGCGCCGCCCATGGTGGACAGCAGCTTTTCCCAGGTCGTGTTGTACGCGCCGCCCTGGTACGCGCCCGCCTCCGAGGACAGCACCCGGTGGCCCGCCAGGTCGCGGCCCCCGGCCAGGGCGCGGTAGTCGTCGAGGTTCTTGAAGCCCAGCGACTCGCCCTCGGGGATGTCCACGATGGCGGCGCTGGCGATGGAGTCGGTCTCCAGGCCGTACGGCTGGGCGCGGAACTCCAGGCCGAGGCTGTGGGCCCAGCGTGTCAGCGGGACGAAGTGGTACTCGTTGAACAGCTCGGAGACGGTGAGCCAGTAGTCGTGCCGGGCGTGCGCGGTGAGCTGGGCCTCGTAGGTGAACACGGTGGCCTCGTCGTAGCGGACGATGACCGGCAGGAAGCGGTCCAGCGTGTAACCGCGACGCCGTTCGAACTCCTCCGGCAGGCGCGGGGTCCAGTTGAGGGCCTGCGTCTCCAGTTCGATGGAGTCCTCGAACAGCGCGCCTCCGGCCTTCCGCAGAAGCCGGCGGATGCGCGGGGTGAGCAGGCGGTCCTCCCAGAAGTCGATGACCGCCTGGGTGCCCGCCATGCTGAAGTGGTCCACGACGTAGGACTCGGGGCTGGTGTGCGGGCCGGACTCGGGCCGCTGCCCGGAGCCGCGTTCCCAGTACGACAGCAGCACCCAGGTGCCGCCTTCGGGAGCGGTCCAGGAGAGGGCGCCGTCCTTGACCCGGGCGGTGAGGTCCTGCCAGGTGTCCAGGGCCAGGCCGGTCTCCTTGCGGGTGGACAGCGCCGGGTCGATCCGCACGGCGTGGACGCCCAGCAGCCGCTGCCGGGTGACGCCCGGTTCGGCGTGCGCGCGGGCGGCGGGCACCGGCCCGTCGAACGTGCTGCCGCCGGGGACGTCGGCCCGCCCGTAGGCGAGTTCCCGCACGGCCTGCGGGCTGTCGGCGGTGATGGTCGGGACGGCGGCGGGCCAGGCGGGGCCGATGGTCAGGTCCACCGTGACGCCGCGGCGCGCGGCCTGGTCGAGGGCGGCCTCGACCCCGGCGTTCCAGGCGGGGGTGCCCCAGCCGTAGCGGGCGGGGTCGAGGACCGACTTGTCGCGGATGCTGTGGTGCACCGCGACGATCTCCATGCCGCCGAACCCGGCGTCGGCGATCTGGTCGATCTCCCGCCGGATCTCCTGCGGATCCACCTGGCCGTCGGGCCACCACCAGCGGAACTTCGGCCGGACGGCCGCCGGGGGCCGGGCGAAGCGGGCGGCGGTGATCGTGCCCGTGTCGGCGGTGGCGGTGGCGGGACGGGCGGCGAGGGGCAGTGCCGCGACGGCGCCCGCCGCGATCCCGGCCTGGAGCACGCGCCGCCGGGTGAATCCGTGGTCGTTCATGAAGATCCCTAGGGGTTCGGGGGGTGGATCGGACGACGGGACCGGCGCGGCTCCTGCGCGACCGGCACCGGTCCCGCCGGGTCAGCGGAGGAAGGCGGCGGCGACTCCGGCGTCCACCGGGACGTGCAGCCCGGTGGTGTGCGACATGTCGCCGCCGGTGAGCGCGAACACGGCGTTGGCGACGTGCTCGGGCAGCACCTCGCGCTTGAGCAGGGTCCGCTGGGCGTAGAACTCGCCGAGGCGTTCCTCGGGCACCCCGTACACGGCGGCGCGCTTGGCGCCCCAGCCTCCGGCGAAGATGCCCGAGCCGCGCACCACACCATCGGGGTTGACGCCGTTGACGCGGATGCCGTGCTCGCCGAGTTCGGCGGCCAGCAGCCGCACCTGGTGGGCCTGGTCGGCCTTGGCGGCGCTGTAGGCGACGTTGTTGGGCCCGGCGAACACCGCGTTCTTGGAGGCGATGTAGACGATGTCGCCGCCCATGCCCTGCGCGATCATGACGCGGGCGGTCTCCCGGGACACCAGGAACGAGCCCCGCGCCATCACGTCGTGCTGGAGGTCCCAGTCGGCGACGGTGGTCTCCAGCAGCGGCTTGGACAGCGACAGCCCGGCGTTGTTGACCACCAGGTCCACGCCGCCGAACGCCAGGATGGCCGCGCGGACGGCCGCGGCGATCTGCGCCTCGTCGGTGACGTCCACCCCGACGGCCACCGCCGCGTCGGCCGAGCCGATCTCGGCGGCGACCTTCTCGGCGGCGGCCAGGTCGCGGTCGGCGACGACGACGCACGCGCCCTCGGCGGCCAGCCGCCGGGCGGTGGCCGCACCGATGCCCGACCCTCCTCCGGTGACCAGCGCGACCCGCGTGGCCAGCGGCTTCGGCTTGGGCCTGCGGCGGAGCTTGGCCTCCTCCAGTTCCCAGTACTCGATGCGGAACTTCTCGGCCTCGTCGATCGGCCGGTACGACGACAGGGCCTCGGCGCCGCGCATCACGTTGATGGCGTTGACGTAGAACTCCCCCGCCACCCGTGCGGTCTGCTTGTCGCCGCCGAAGCTGAACATGCCGATCCCGGGGATCAGCACGATCGCCGGGTCCGCGCCCCGGAGCGGCGGGGAGTCAGGGGTGGCGTGCCGCTCGTAGTAGGCGCGGTACTCCTCCCGGTACTCCTCGTGCAGTTCGGCGAGCCGTTCCCGGACCTCCTCCAGCGGCGCGGTGGGCGGCAGGTCCAGCACCATCGGCCGGACCTTGGTGCGCAGGAAGTGGTCGGGGCAGGAGGTGCCGAGCGCCGCCAGCCGGGGGTGCTCGGCGCGGGACACGAAGTCGAGCACGACGTCGCTGTCGGTGTAGTGCCCCACCTGCGGCCGGTCGGTGGACGCCAGGCCCCGCACCAGCGGGAACAGCTCGGCGGCGCGGGCGTGCCGCTCGGCCTCCGGCAGCGGCTCGTAGCCGGGGACCACCGCGCCGAACGGGTCGGGCCTGCCGTGCTCGGCGATGTACGCCTCGGCGGTCCGGATGATCTCCAGGGAACGGGCCTGGCACTCGGCGCTGGTGTCGCCCCAGGCGGTGATGCCGTGCCCGCCGAGGATCACGCCGATGGCCTGCGGGTTGGCCGCCCTGATCGCGGCGATGTCCAGGCCGAGCTGGAACCCGGGCCGCCGCCAGGGCACCCACGCCACCCGGTCGCCGAAGATCCGGCGGGTCAGCTCCTCCCCGTCGGCGGCCGTCGCGAGCGCGATGCCGGAGTCGGGGTGCAGATGGTCGACGTGCGCGGCGTCCACCAGCCCGTGCATGGCGGTGTCGATGGACGGGGCCGCGCCGCCCCGGCCGTGCAGGCAGTAGTCGAACGCGGCGACCATCTCGTCCTCGCGCTCGACCCCCGGGTACACGTCGACCAGGGCGCGCAGCCGGTCCAGCCGCAGCACGGCCAGCCCCGCCTCGGTGAGGGTGCCCAGGTCGCCGCCCGAGCCCTTCACCCACATCAGGTCCACGTCCCGGGCGGTCACGGGGTCGGTGACGGTGCCCTTGGCCGAGGCGTTGCCGCCCGCGTAGTTGGTGTTGCGCGGGTCGGAGCCCAGGGTGCGGGCCCGGTCGAGCAACTGCTCCACCTCGGGTGGAGTGGCGGTCATGGGGTCTCTCCTCATCACTGTGTCGTGAACGTGTAGGAACCGGACACGGCCTCGATCCGGACGGTGCCGCCGCCCTCGCCGAGCACCCGGACGCCGCGGGCGCGGGTCAGCGGGGCTCCGCTCTCGGTGACGGCCGAGGCCGCCTGCGCGGGGACATGGATCTCCGCGGTGCTCCCCACCGGGACGCTGACCTCCAGCCGCAGCCCGCCGTCCGTGCGCCGCCACCGCACCGCGACCCGCCCGTGCGGGGTCAGGGTGGAGCCCTCGGCGTAGGTGAGGTCGCCGAGCGGCTTGGGGGCGACGAGGACGCGGTCGTAGGCGGGCGCGGCGGGCTGGATCCCGGCGAGGTCCTCGAAGAACCACTCGCCGATGGCGCCGCCGAGGAACACGTGGTCGCGGCTGCGGGCCTCCAGGTCCCACCGTTCCCACAGGGTCGTGGCGCCGTTGTCCATCCAGTAGCCCCAGCTGGGGTACGTGCGCTGGTTCGCCACCCGGTAGGCCAGTTCGCCGTGCCCGCGCCGGGTCAGCTCGGTGAGCAGGTACTTGGTGCCCAGCGCCCCGGTGTTGAGGTGGTCGCCGCGTTCGGTGACGTCGCGGACGAGCCGGGCGGTGACGGCGCGTTCGGACTCCTGCGGCACCAGGCCCAGCGCCAGCGCGATGAGCGCCGAGGTCTGCCGGTAGTTCGGGTCGCTGCGCGTGACGTAGGCGTCGCCGCGCAGGAACTCCCGGTTGAACGCCGCCTTCATCGTGGCGGCCTGCGCGCGGTAGCGGGCGGCGTCGTCGGCGTGACCGAGGACCTGCGCGATGTCCGCGAGCGTCATGGCGTTGGAGTAGGTGTAGGCGGTCCCGGCCAGGCGCATGTCCTCGGGGCTGTTGCCGCCGTAGCCGGGGGCCAGGTAGTCGTTCAGGGTGCTCGGGTACAGGCCGTTGCCGGAGCGCTTGAGCCAGTTGTCCAGGTAGTGCCGCATCGCCTGGTAGTTCTCGGCGAGCACGTCCCGGTCGCCGTACCGCTGGTACATCAGCCACGGGATGGTGAAGAAGGAGGCGTGCCACGGCGGCGCGTGCCAGCCGGGCCCCAGGCCCCAGCCGTTGTCGGGGACGATCGCGGGGATGAGCCCGTCGGAGCCCTGGCTGTCGCGGTGGTCGGTCATCCACTTGCCGAACAGCCGCCGCAGGTCGTACTCGGCCATCTCCATCTCGGCCATGAGCTGGGCGTCGCCGGTCCACCCGTTCTTCTCGTACATCGGGGTGTCGGTGGGGATGCCGTGCCAGTTGTTCAGCACCGTCTGCCGGGTGGCGGTGCGGATCTCGCCGAACAGGGCGTTGGAGCTGCGGAACGTCCCGATGGAGCGCAGGTCGGTGCGGACCTCGCGGCCGTCCAGGGCGTCCACGGTGGGGGCCGCGCCCGGCCAGCCGGTGACCTCGACGTACTGGAAGCCCTTGTAGGTGTAGCGGGCCTCCCAGGTCTCCCCGCCGTCCCGTCCGGCCAGCACGTACTCGTCGGTCTGGAACCGGCCGGTGACGTGCCCGCTGACGGCCTGCACGGTGCCGTCGGAGTTGAGCCGCTCACCGTACTTGAGGCGGACGGTGGCGCCTTCGGGGCCGTTCACGCGGATGCGGGCCCATCCGGCGATGTTGCGGGGCAGCTTGAACACGTAGGTGCCCTGCTTGGGGTTGGTGACCTCCACGGGCCGCAGCGTGTCGGTGACGCGGATCGGCTCGTGTTCCTCGGGCACCACCGTGGTGGTCGGTGCCGTGACGGTCGCCGCGTGCTGCCAGCCGGAGGCGTCGTAGTCCGGCCGGTCCCACCCGGGACGCTCGGCGCGGGCGTCGTAGGTCTCGCCGCCGTACAGCGAGTCGAACCGGACGGGGCCCTCGGCGTGACGCCAGTTCCCGTCGGTGGCGATGGTCTGGGTGCTGCCGTCGGTGTAGGTGACGACGAGCTGGGCCAGCAGGCGCGGTTCGGCGGTCCAGGGCGTCTTGTGCCAGTTCCAGACGTTCTCCTGGGTCATGCCGTAGAAACCGCGGCCCAGCCGGGCTCCCAGCACGTTCCGCCCGCCGCGCAGCAGGCCGGTGACGTCGTGGGTGACGTACTGGACGCGCTTGTCGTACCGCGTGAACCCGGGCTGCAGGACCTCGTCGCCGACCTTGCGGCCGTTGAGGGACAGGTCGGCGTAGCCTCCGGCCGCCGCGTACAGCCGGGCCCGCTCGACGCGCTTGCCGGACGTGGTGAAGTCACGGCGCAGCAGGGGCTCCGGGCGCGTGGGGCGCTCGGGGTAGACCTTGCCCCACTGGCCGCCGCCCCAGGCTGCGAGGACCTTGGCGGTGGGCCAGGCGGAGTCGTCGTAGCCGGTGGCGCGCCAGTCCCCCGCCGGGGCGCTGTTCAGGGAACGCCAGGTGCCGCCGGTGTCGAAACGGGCGGGGTCGTGGCCGGGGAGTTCGAGGCGGCCGAGCAGCCCGGCGGGACCCGCCTGGCCGTTGGCGGCCTGCACGGCGATGACGTTGCGGCCCGGCCGCAGCCGTTCGGTGACGTCCACGACGATCGGGCGCCGCCAGTTGTTCTGCTCGGGGCGCGGCTCGCGCCCGCCGACCTCCGCGCCGTTGACCCAGGCGGTGAAGCCGTCGTCGGCGGTCATCACCAGCCGGGCCCCCTGGGGCACGGCGGCCAGGTCGAACGCGCCACGGAAGTAGCGGGTCGCCACCGGCGCGTTGTTGGCCGGGTCGCCCTCCGGATACCAGATCCAGTTCGTGCCGGTCAGGTCCGGCAGGGACGCGTCGGCCCCGGGCGCGCCGATCCACGACCCCCGCCAGCCGTCGGCGGCCAGGGCGGTCTCGAACGAGGTCCGGCGGCTCCAGCCGGTCCAGCGGCCCCGGGCGTCGGCGACCTTGACGCGCCAGGTGTAGCGGGTGGCGGGGGCCAGCGCGGGCCCCGCGTACCGCACGTCGTGGTGGCGGGCGTCCCGGACGGTGCCGGAGTCCCAGACCTTGCGGCCCCCGTCCAGGGAGACGCTGATCCGGTAGGCGGTCTGGCGCTGGCCCCGTTCGGACGAGGCCAGCAGCCAGCCCAGCCGGGGACGGGGGTCGGCGACGGACAACGGGTCGGTGGCGTGCTCGGTCTCCAGGGCGGTCACGCGCAGGCCGGGGG
>DATADI010000258.1:0-2885 GCA_036258615.1 Thermomonospora sp.
CGCAGCGGCCCGGCCGCGTCGGCGAGCACGCGCAGCACGGGCACGGCGGCGCGCTCGATCGGCACCCCGGCCTCGGCCACGGTGCGGCCGTGCCGCCGGGCGCGGGTGAGCAGGTGCGACATCCGGTCGAGCGCCCGCTCGATCTCCGTGATGTCCCCCGGCGTGTCGTCCATCCGGGCAGTGTGCCGGACATAGGGGGCTCACCGCCCGTCTAGTTACTTAAGTTAAGTAACGGTGTAGGCTGCCGGGGCCGTGAGGTGGAGGTGATCATGGGAGGCGCCCTGTCCGCCGTGACAGCACGCCCCGGAGGAGCGGGGCGGCCGGCCGCCCGCGTGGGACCGCAGCTGGTGGCGCTGTCGGCGGCCGGGATGGTGGTGTCGGTGCAGCAGACGCTGGTGATCCCGCTGCTGCCCCGGCTGATGGCCGCCTTCCACGCCTCGGTGACCGCGGTGACCTGGGTGTTCACCGTGTCCCTGCTGGCCGGTGCGGTGGCCACCCCGCTGCTGTCGCGGTTCGGGGACATGTACGGCAAGAAGCCGATGATCGTGTTCACCCTCGGGCTGCTGGTGGCGGGCTCGGTGGTGTGCGCGCTGTCGTCGTCGCTGGGCTGGCTGGTGGCCGGGCGGGCGCTGCAGGGCACCTCGTCGGCGATGGTGCCGCTGGCCATCGCGGTGATCCGGGACACCTTCCCCCGCGACCGGGTGACCACCGCGATCGGCGTGGTCAGCGCCACCATGGGCGTCGGCGGCACGCTCGGCATGATCGTGACCGGGCTGATCGCGGCGCGCACCGACAGCCACCGACCGGTGTTCTGGATCGCCGCCGGGCTCGGCGGGCTGGCCCTGGTGCTGGTGCTGTGCTGCGCCCGCGACGTCGGCGGCCGGGCCGGGGGACGGCCCGACGTGCCGGGCGCGGTGCTGCTGGGCGCCTGGCTGGTGTGCCTGCTGCTGGCGATCAGCCAGGGCAACGCGTGGGGCTGGGCGTCGCCGGGCGTCGCGGGCCTGTTCGCCGGGGCCGCCGTGCTGTGCGCGGTGTGGACCGTGGTCGAACGGCGGGTGCGCGAGCCGCTGGTGGACGTGGCGCTGCTGGTGGGCGCGCGGTCGCTGTCGGCCAACCTGGCCTCGATGCTGCTGGGCTTCGCGATGTTCGCCGGGTTCACCCTGGTGGCCCAGTTCGTGCAGACCCCGGAGGCGACGGGCTACGGGATGGGCGGGTCGGTGCTCGACGTGGGGCTGCTGTCGCTGCCGAGCACCGTCACCATGCTGACGTTCTCGATGGTCACCGGACGGCTGACGCTGCGGTACGGGGCGGCGTTCGTGCTGGCCGCGGGCTCGGGCTTCGCGGCGCTGAGCTACGTGTGGCTCGCGCTGCTCAACGGCGGCCCCGCCGAGATCCTCGTGTTCCAGGCCATCCAGGGCGTCGGGCTGGGCATCGCGTACGCGGCGCTCGGGACGCTGGCGGTGCAGCACGTGCCGATGGACAAGAGCGGCATCGCCAGCGGCATCAACTCGCTGGTCCGGGTGACGGGCGGCAGCATCGGCGGGGCGGTCACCGCCTCGATGCTGGCGGGCGCCACCGAGCCCGGCGCGCTCGCCCCGGAGCGGCACGGGTACGTGCTGTGCTTCGTCCTGGCGGCGACGATCGCGGCGCTGGCCGCGCTGGTCGCGGTGGTGCACGGGGTGCGGCACCGGCCCGCCGGGACCCGCACGGTGGAGGCGCTGGAGACGTCCTGATCGCGGGACGCCGCCCTTGACGAAGGGCCCTCCGGCCGTGCCCCATAGGGGGAAGCCCCCACCCCGGAGGAGCGCATGGGAGCCTACGCGGCCGTGTACCAGCGCAGCATCACCGACCCGGCCCGCTTCTGGGGGCTGGCGGCACGGGACGTCCGCTGGCTCGCGCCGCCCGACCGGGTGCTGGACGACGGCGCCCCGCCGTTCTACCGGTGGTTCACCGGCGGTGAGCTGAACACCTGCGACAACGCCCTGGACCGGCATGTGGAGGACGGCCGGGGCGACCGGCCCGCGCTGATCGAGGACCGCGGGAACGCCGGGGTGCGCCGCTACACCTACGCGCAGCTGCGGGACGTGGTGGCCCGGTTCGCGGGGGCGCTGCGCGGGCTCGGCGTCGAGCGGGGCGACCGCGTGCTGCTGGACCTTCCCCTGATGGCCGACGCGGCCGTGGCGCTGCTGGCCTGCGCACGGCTCGGCGCGGTGCCCACCCTGTCCTCCGACGCGCACCCCACGCCCGAGGCCCTCGCCGCCCGCATCGACGGCACCCGGCCCAAGGCGCTCGTCCGGGCCGCCGGGGACCGTGGGCAGGGTCCCGGCAAGCCCCTGCTGGACACGGCGCTGCGGCTGGCGTCGCACACCGTCGGGCACCGCGTGGTGCGGCGGCGGGACGGCCGGGCGCCGGTGCCGCCGCCCGACGTGGACTGGGACGAGGCGCTGGCGTCGGCGGGCCCGGTGCCGTGCGTCCCCGTCGCCTCGACCGATCCGCTGTACATCCTGTTCACGCCGGGCACGGCCGGGCCGCCCAAGGGCGTGGTGCGCGACAACGGCGGGCACGCGGTGGCCCTGCGGTGGGCGATGGAGAACGTGTACGGCGTCGGCCCCGGTGACGTGGTGTGCGTGAGCCCGGACGTCGGCTGGGCGGTGGGCCTGCCCGCGGCGGTGTACGGGCCGCTGGTGACCGGCGGGACGGTGGTGCTGCACGACTCGGCCGATCCGTGGCGGGTCGCCGCCGAGCACCGGGCCCGGCGGATGATCACGACACCGGCGCGGCTGCGGGCGCTGGCGCTGGCCGACCCGGAGGGCGCGCGGGCGGCGGGCCGTGACCTGCGGGCGCTGCAGGGGCTGGTCGCCGCCGGGCCGGGCGTGGACGCCGAG
>DATADI010000259.1:0-6084 GCA_036258615.1 Thermomonospora sp.
CCAACACCCCCCGCGCCCGGTCTCATGATGCTTCGCCGGGCGCCCCTCCGCTGGCGCTCCGGGGCACCCGCCGAAGCGACCGGGCAGGAGTGGGTGGTGACCCTTAGTACCCCGGTCCCCCATTTCTGACGGGCTCCCGTCCTCCAGTTCTGACGGGGCTCCCGTCCTGCCCACCCGACCAAGCACCCGTTCGAAGAATGGGGGGTCTGGGGGACCTCCCCCAGGGACTCAGGTTTCCCCGGCGGAGCGCCAGCGGAGCCGGGGAAACCTGGGCGCGTCGAATGCACCGCAGCGGAGCGCCAGCGGAGTGAGGATGCGTTCGACGCGCCTAGCGGGGGGTGTGGGGGGTCGCCCCCCCACAATGACCCGCCTCCCCACAATGACCCGCCTAGCCCGAGAAGGCGTAGGTGGGGGGGCGTGTGGTGGTCCTGGTGAGCGATGTGACGATCTCGCCTACCCGGATGGCGGTGTTGGACAGCAGGGTGGACGTGATGCCGTGGGTGTGCTCGGTGGCGCCCTGGAGGTAGATGCCGCAGCGGACGGCGTCGGTGGTGGCGACCCGGTAGTCGCGTTCGACCTGCAGCCCGCCCTCGGGGCGTCGCAGGCAGTGCTCGGCGACCTCGCCGAGCAGGGCGGCGGGGTCGCCGGTGCGGTAGCCGGTGGCGTAGACGACCGCGTCGGCCTCCAGGGTGGTGCGTTCGCCGGTCGGCAGGAACTCCACGGTGGCCCGTACGCCGGAGGGGGTGACGTCGGAGTCGGTGACGCGGGAGGCGTTGAGGATGCGCAGCCGCCGCTCGCCGGTGACCTTCTCCTGGTAGAGCCGCCGGTACAGCTCGTCGATGAGGTCGAGGTCGACCACCGAGTAGTTGGTGGAGTGGTGGTAGTCGAGCAGCATCCGCTTGACGTCCTCGGGCGCGGTGTAGAAGTGGTCCACGGCCTCGGGGTCGAAGATGCGGTTGGCGAAGGAGCTGTCGTCGGCGGGCGTGTAGCCGTACTTGGTGAAGACGGCGCAGACCTCGGCGCCCGGGAAGGTGCGGTGCAGGTACTCGGTGGCCTCGGCGGCGCTCTGGCCCGCGCCGACCACCAGCAGCCGCCGCGGGTCGCGCAGCGTGGGCGCGCGGTGCAGCAGCTCGGAGCTGTGCCAGACGCGCTCGGCCGACACCACGCCCGGGGGCAGCACCGGCTCCAGTCCGGCGGCGATCACCAGGTTGCGGGTGCGGCGGGTGACCAGTTCGTCGGAGCAGCCGCCCTGCCGGACCACCACGTCCAGGGCCTCGACCGGCCCGTCGCCGGGCGCGGGGCGTACCGCGACGACCTCCGAGCCGTACTCGACCTGGTCGGTGAAGTCGGCGGCGGCCCACTCGAGGTAGTCGTGGAACTCCGCGCGGGAGGGATACATCGTCTTGTGGTTGATGAAGTCGACCAGCCGCCCCCGCGCCTTGAGGTAGTGCAGGAAGCTGTACCGGCTGGCCGGGTTCCGCATGGTGACCAGGTCCTTCAGGAACGACACCTGCATGGTGGCGCCGTCGATCAGCATCCCCCGGTGCCACCCGAACGCGGGTTGCTTCTCGAAGAACACGGCGTCGGCCCCGTCGCCGCCCCCGGTCTGCTCGGCGTGCTCGCGCAGCGCGATGGCCAGGGCCAGGTTGGAGGGTCCGAAGCCGATGCCCACCAGGTCGAGGACGCGGTCCGCCGGGCGGGAGGCAGGGGGGTGGGGCATGGGTGTCCTTTCCGCGGGATCAGTGTCGGCGGCACTTCCAAAACGGGCGCATGCCGATTAGGTTAGGCTCGCCTAACAAAGGGGAGCCTAACCTTCCCGAGTCCGTGCCACAAGGCCACAACTCCACAAGGAGGACAGCCCATGCGGGTGGTCATGTTCGGTTATCAGACCTGGGGTCACCGCACGCTGCGGGCGCTGCTGGACGCGCCGGGCCACGAGGTGGCCCTGGTGGTCACCCACCCGCCCAGCGAGCACGCCTACGAGCGGATCTGGAACGACTCCGTCGCGGACCTGGCCGCCGAGCACGGGGTGCCGGTGCTGCTGCGCAACCGGCCGGACGACGAGGACCTGATGGCCCGGCTCAAGGAGGCCGACCCGGATGTGATCGTCGCCACGAACTGGCGGACCTGGATCCCGCCGCAGATCTTCGAACTGCCCCGGTACGGCACGCTCAACGTGCACGACTCGCTGCTGCCCAAGTACGCGGGCTTCTCACCGCTGATCTGGGCCCTGCTCAACGGGGAGACCGAGGTCGGCGTCACCGCCCACATGATGACCGAGGAGATGGACGCCGGGGACATCGTCCTCCAGCGCGCCGTCCCGGTCGGGCCGAAGGACACCGCCACCGACCTGTTCCACAAGACCCTGGAGCTGTTCGGCCCGATCACCGTGGACGGTCTGGACCTGCTCGCCACCGGCCGCACCGACTGGACCCCGCAGGACCGCTCCCAGGCCAGCTTCTTCCACAAGCGGTCCATCGAGGACAGCCGGATCGACTGGACCTGGCCCGCCGAGGACATCGAACGCCTCGTCCGCGCCCAGTCCGACCCGTACCCGAACGCCTTCACCTACCGGCGCGGCGAACGGATCCGGATCACCAAGGCCAGCGTCTCCAAGGGCATCTACGGCGGCACCCCCGGCCGCATCTTCATCCGCGAGGGCGACGGCGTCGTCATCGTCGCCGGCGCCGAGGCCCGCCGGGGCCGCAGCCACGGCCTGGTGATCGAACAGGTCCGCACCGACGACGGCACGGACCTGCCCGCCACCGAGTACTTCCGCACCATGGGCGGCTACCTGACGCCCTACCCCTCTGGGGGGGCGACCCCCCAGACCCCCCGCGCCCGGTCCTGAGATGCTTCGCCGGGCGCCCCTCCGCTGGCGCTCCGGGGCACCCGCCGAAGCGACCGGGCAGGCTGCGTGGTGACCGTTAGTACCCCCGTCGCCCAGTTCGGACGGGCTCCCGTCCTCCAGTTCTGACGGGGCTCCCGTCCTGCCCACCCGACCAAACACCCGTTCGAAGAATGGGGGGGTCTGGGGGTCTCCCCCAGAAGCGCAGGTTTCCCCGGCGGAGCGCCAGCGGAGCCGGGGAAACCTGGGCGCGTCGAGTGTCACCGCAGCGGAGCGCCAGCGGAGCGAGGATGGCGCTCGACGCGCTTAGCGGGGGGTGTGGGGGGTCGCCCCCCACAATGACTAGTAGGGCTTGGGGGCTCCCTTGGTGCCCTTGCCCTTGCCCCACTTGAGGACCTCGTACTTGACGCCCTTCAGGTGGCCGGCGCTGACGCCGGCGTTGTACTTGTCCTCGGGCTTCTTGCCGTCGAACAGGTAGCGGAAGGTGTAGGTGTCCAGGTCGAGCATGACGCCCCGGTGCGACGGCTCGCCCGGGCCCCGGTCGCCGACGAAGCCGACGACGCTGCGGCCCTTGTAGGTGACCTTGACCTTGGTCAGCATGGGCCAGCTCGGGCTGGCGAACATGCCCTTCTGCATGGGCTTGCCGCTGGCGGGGGCGCCGGTGTCGCCGTTGATGCCGGAGCCGTCGTCCCAGAAGTAGGAGGCGGTGGTCCGGCCGGTCAGCAGGGCCTTGCGCTCGCCCTTGGCCTTGGCCGCGGCCTTGGCGCCCTTGCCGCCCTGGGCGGTGGTCTGTTTACCGGCGGCGGCCGGGGCCTGGGGGGCGGTGGTCTCGGCGCTGGCGCTCCCGTCGATCACGCCGACGGTGATCCCGGTGACGAGAACGGCACCGGCGGCACCGGTGAGGGCGGCGAACTTGGCATGCTGGCGCATGGGCTTCCTTTCGCTGTGCTGGCACGGGGAGGCACGGCGGAATGGCACGGAAACCCTTCGAGGGGCGCGCTTCCGCCGACCTCGCTGATGGCGAGAAAAGTGGGAGAAGATCGCCGGCACGGACCAGACGGCCCAAGAACACCGCAGCTCAGCGGCGGGACCGGCGAGGAGAGACCCCGTCTGGAGGACGGGGCGCCACAACTATTGGCTCTGTCGTCTCACGGTCGGGCTTGGTGGTGCGTTGACCACCGCGTCGACGTGAGTATAGGTACGAATACCAAGAACAGGCCAAATGCCCGGTTTTATTCGTCCCGGAAGGTAGATCTTTTTGACCCCCGGTTGGGCCGCCCGGGGTGCGGGGTTCTGGCACGATGGCGGGATGACCGACCGAGCCGGGACGCGGACGGCCGGCGCGCACGGCGCGCACGGCGCGCACGACGACGACGATCTCCTCCCGCCCCCCGGGTGGTCCCCCGGCGGGACCGCCCGCAGCCCCGGGGCGCGGGCCCTGGGCGGCTTCGCCGTACTGGCCGCGGTGCTCGCGGCGGGCCGGATCTGGGTGGCCCCGCACGTCGACGGGGCGGCCGTGGACGCGTGGACCACGATCTTCGTGGCGATCTGCGTGCAGGCCCTGCCGTTCCTGGTGTTCGGGGTGACCCTGTCGGCGGCGATCACCGCGTTCGTCCCGCCCTCGTTCTGGAACCGGGTGCTGCCCCGCAGTTCCGGCGCGGCGGTGCCGGTGGCGGGGGCGATGGGCGCGGTGCTGCCGGGCTGTGAGTGCGCGTCGGTGCCGGTCGCGGGCGGGCTGATGGCGCGCGGGGTCGCGCCCGCCGCCGCGCTGACCTTCCTGCTGGCGGCCCCGGCGATCAACCCGATCGTGCTGGTGGCCACGGCGGTCGCCTTCCCGGACGCGCCGGAGATGGTGGTCGGCCGGTTCGTCGCGTCGCTGGTGGTGGCGGTGCTGGCGGGGTGGGCGTGGCTGTTCTTCGGCAGGGGCGAGTGGCTGCGGATCCCGTCGCGGCCCGCCGTGGCGGCGGGCGCGGCCCGCTGGGAGGCGTTCCGGCAGGCGATGCGGCACGACATCATGCACGCCGGGGGGTTCCTGGTGGTCGGCGGGATCGCGGCGGCCACGATCAACGTGGTGGTGCCCGCCGGGTGGGTCTCCGGGGTGGCCGGGGTCCCGCTGGTGTCGGTGCTGACGCTGGCGCTGCTGGCGGTGCTGATGTCGATCTGCTCGGAGGCCGACGCGTTCGTGGCCGCGAGCCTGTCCCAGTTCTCCCCCACCGCCAAGCTGGCCTTCCTGGTGGTGGGCCCGATGGTGGACCTGAAGCTGATCGCCCTGCAGGCCGGGTTCTTCGGGCGGCGCTTCGCGGTACGGTTCGTCCCGCTGACGTTCGTGCTGGCGGTGACGGTGAGCCTGGCGGTCGGAGGGATCCTGCTGTGACCAAGGCGGCGCAGAACCTGCTGCTCGTCCTGCTCGGCGCGGCGGTGGCGTGGATCACCCTCGTCACCGACGAGTACGTCAACTACGTCAAGCCCGGGTTCCGCCCGTTGCTGGTCGCCTCGGCGGTGGCGATGATCGCACTGGGCGCCGTGGGCCTCCGCCGTGAGTGGCGGGACGACCACGGGGACCACGGGGACCACGAAGGCGAGCACGGCCACGACCACGGCCGGGGCCCCCGGGTGGCGTGGCTGCTGTGCCTGCCCGCGGTGGCGATCTTCCTGGTGGCGCCGCCCGCGCTGGGGTCGTTCACCGCCGCCCGCGACACCGGCCGTGCCGCCGCGCCGCCGCCCCCGCCCGCCGAGGGGTACGGGGTGCTGGTGCCGTCCGGGGGGCCGATCGACATGTCGATGGGCGAGTTCATCGGCCGCTCGTTCGAGACGCAGAGCGGGCTGCGCAACGGGCTGCCGGACGTCCAGGTGCGGCTGACCGGTTTCGTCGGCCCCGCCCACGACGGCGGATGGCGGCTGACGCGGCTGAAGATGTCGTGCTGCGCCGGGGACGCCATCCCGTTCCAGGTCACCGTGCACGGCCTGCCGCGACCCCGGGAGGACTCCTGGGTCCAGGTCGTGGGGACCTGGACGCCCCCGCGAGTCCCCGATCCGGCGTCCGGCGGCCATGACCTGCGCGGACTGAGCGTGCAGCCGATCAGGAAGCCGAAGAACCCCTACGAGTGAGGTCCCGGCCGCGGCCGGGCCGCCCGGGGCGCGGAACCGGCGGGGGCCTCACGGCCCGGCGGCTCCGGGACGGCGGGGATCAGTAGCGCGGGTGGCCGACGGGGTGGCCGACGGGCTCGCGCGCCGGG
>DATADI010000260.1:0-9877 GCA_036258615.1 Thermomonospora sp.
GTCCCGAGCCTCCGCCCGCGCGGTGACCACCTAGGGCCGGGCGCGGTTGACGGCGGACGCCACCGCGTACGCCAGCGCCTCCGCCCCGGTACCGCCCTGTCCGGCGCCCCAGCGGGTCACGCCGTCGACACGGCACTCCACGCAGGCCATCGTCCCCTGGACGGTGGCCTGCGTGACGTCGTGGAGGACCTCCGCCTTGACCCCCGCCATGGCCAGCGCGGCGGTGACGGCGGCGGCCGGGGAGCCGTCCTCGCCGTCCACCGCTCGGTCGCCCACGCGCAGACCACAGCGGACGCCCTCCGCTCACTCGGTCACCTCGGTGACGGTCACCAGGCCGTCGTGCGCGGGGTTCACGTAGGTGGCCCGGAACAGCTCCCACAGGTCCTCGGGGGTCGCCTCGCGTCCGCTGTCGTCCGTGGCGGCCTGCACCGTACGGGAGAAGTCCACGCGCATCGGCTGCGGCAGGTCCAGCCCGTAGCGGGTGGCGAGCAGGTACGCGACGCCGCCCTTGCCGGACTGGCTGTTGACGCGGATGACCGCCTCGTACGTGCGGCCCACGTCCGCCGGGTCGATGGGCAGGTACGGCACGTCCCAGGGCGCCTGCTCCTCGGGCACGCCCAGCTCACGGGCGCGGCGGGCGTGGTGGGCCATGCCCTTGCCGATGGCGTCCTGGTGCGTGCCGGAGAACGCCGTGTACACCAGGTCGCCCCCGTAGGGGTGACGCGGGTGCACCGGCAGCCGGTTGCAGTGCTCCACCGTCTCCCGGATCACGTCGATGTCGGAGAAGTCGATCATCGGGTCGACGCCCTGGGCGTGCAGGTTCAGCGCCAGCGTGACGAGGTCGACGTTGCCGGTCCGCTCGCCGTTGCCGAACAGGCAGCCCTCCACCCGCTGCGCCCCGGCCAGCACCGCCAGCTCGGCGCACGCGACCCCGGTCCCCCGGTCGTTGTGCGGGTGGACCGACAGGATCACCGCGTCCCGGCGCTCCAGGTGGCGGTGCGCGTACTCGATCTGGTCGGCGTACACGTTGGGCGTGGCGATCTCGACGGTCGCGGGCAGGTTGTGCGTCACCGGCCGGTCGGGCGCGGCGTCCCACAGCCGGGTCAGGCCGTTGCACACCTCCAGCACGAAGTCCGGTTCGGTCTGGTTGAACACCTCCGGGGAGAACTGGAACCGGACCCCCGGCCGGTCCCCCGCCAGCCGCGCCATGTGCTCGGCCGCCTCGCGGACCACCCCGTACACCTCCTCGCGTCCGAGGCCGAGCACGACGTCCCGCCACACCGGCGCGGTCGCGATGTACAGGTGGACGACGACCCGCGGCATCCCCTCGATCGAGGCGAACGTCCGCTCGATCAGCTCCCGCCGGGCCGGGGTGAACACCACCACGGTCACGTCGTCGGGCACCGCGCCGCTCTCGGCCAGATGCCGGACGAAGTCGAAGTCGGTACGGCTCGCCGACGGGTAGCCGATCTCGATCTCCTTGAACCCCATCGTCACGAGCAGGTCGAACATGCGGCGCTTGCGAGCGGTGTCCATCGGCTCGGCCAGCGCCTGGTTCCCGTCCCGCAGATCGACCGGCACCCACAACGGCGCCCGCTCGATCCGCCGCTCCGGCCACGTCCGCCCCTGCAGTGGAACGGCGACCTTCTCGGACACCGGCGCGTACCGCCGGAACGGCATGGCGCCGCCCCGCTGAGGGTTCCACGCGGGGGCGTCCGCCGGGACGGGCCCCCGCGGCGTCCGCAGCCGCCCGAATCGCGTGAAGGGGACGGGCGGCGGGGTGTGATGTGCGTTCGTGGTGACGTCGTCGACGGTCATGGGCTGGTGGCTCCTTCGGCCGTGGAGGGACGACCGGCAGCACGGCACCCCGCGGCGGGGTGCCGGTCATCGGATCAGGCCCCGCCGCGGCGGCCGAGAAGCAGCCCGAAGGACGTCATGCGGGGTACCCTAACCAGACCTCAGCTCCTCAGACAACCGGAGAGGTGGCCGTGCCCCTCGACGCGCTGCGTCCCAGTCCCCTCGTCGAACAGGCGACCGAGCGGCTGCGCGCCGAGATCGCCGCCGGGACGTGGCCGGTGGGGACCCGGCTGCCCGGCGAGACGACCTTAGCCACGGCGCTCGGAGTCGGCCGGTCCACCGTCCGCGAGGCACTGCGGGCGCTCGCCGGGGCGGGCCTCGTACGGGCGCGGCAGGGCGCCGGAGTCTTCGTGATCGCCACCGAGCCCACCGAGGACTGGGGCACCCGGTTGCGCCGCGCCGCCGTCGCCGACGTCTACGAGGTCCGCGGCCTGGTCGAGGTCCAGGCGGCCCGCCTCGCCGCGCAACGCCGTACCGACGCCGACGTGACCGCCCTGCACACCGCCCTCGGGGAGCGGGAGGCCGCCGCCGAGGGCGACGACGCCGCGTTCGTGGACGCCGACATCGCCCTGCACACCGCGATCGTCGCGGCGGCCCGCAATCCCGTCCTCACCGACCTGTTCGCCGAGTTCACCCCGGCCCTGCGCCATGCCCTCGTCGACCTCGTGCGGCTCCTGGACCTGCGCGCCCACGACCGCGCCCCCGGCCACGCGGCCCACACCACCCTGGTCAAGGCCATCGAACGCGGAGACCCCGACACCGCCGAACGCATTCTCCAGCGCGAACTCGACGAGACCCTCGCCCACCTCCTCCAGCGGCGCTGACCGCGTCGCCCGCCGCCGGCGACGGGGTCCGGGTTCGGGACGACGGACGGGTTTGAGACCGTCACTGTGGGTGATCTCTACGGGACCGTTCCGTGTTCGCCCGGGGGATCACCGTGAAGCTGCTGCGCACCAAGCCCGTCGAGCAGTCGATCCGGGACACCGAGGAGCCCGGGCACCGGCTGCGGCGGGAGCTGTCGGCGACCGACCTGGTGGTGTTCGGGGTCGGGGTGATCGTCGGTACCGGGATCTTCGTGCTGACCGGGCGGGTGGCGCGCGACTACGCCGGGCCGGGGGTGGCGTTCTCGTTCGCGTTCGCCGCCGTCGCGTGCGCGCTGGCGGCGCTGTGCTACGCCGAGTTCGCCTCGACGCTGCCGGTGGCGGGGTCGGCGTACACGTTCTCGTACGCCACCTTCGGCGAGTTCCCGGCCTGGATCATCGGCTGGGACCTGATCCTGGAACTGGCCCTGGCGGCGGCGGTGGTGGCGGTCGGCTGGTCGGGGTACGCGCGGTCGCTGCTGGACACCATGGGGATCGAGCTGCCCGCCGCGATGGCCGGGGAGGACGCGGTGTTCAACGTCCCGGCGGTGCTCGTGGTGCTGCTCGTCACCGCGGTGCTGGTGCTGGGGATCAAGCTGTCGTCGCGGTTCAACGAGGTCGTGGTGGCGATCAAGGTCGGGGTGATCCTGCTGGTGATCGTGGCGGGGCTGTTCCATGTGAAGGCCGCCAACTACAGCCCGTTCATCCCGCCGTCGGAGTCCAACCCCGCGACCGAGGGCATCAAGGCGCCCCTCATGCAGGTGCTGTTCGGGATCACCCCGGTGAGCTTCGGATGGCTCGGGGTGTTCGCCGCCGTGTCGGTGGTGTTCTTCGCGTTCATCGGCTTCGACATCGTCGCCTCGGCCGCCGAGGAGGCGCGCCGCCCGCAGCGGGACATGCCGCTGGGCATCATCGGATCGCTGGCCGTGTGCACCCTGCTGTACGTGGCGGTCGCGCTGGTGGTCGTCGGGATGCAGAACTACCGGCTGCTCAGCCAGGACGCACCGCTGGCGGACGCGTTCAAGGCGGTGGGGCAGTCGTGGGCGGCCACGGTGATCAGCGTGGGGGCCATCGCGGGCCTGACCACCGTGGTGCTGATCCTGATGCTGGGGCAGAGCCGCGTCTTCTTCGCGATGAGCCGGGACGGGCTGCTGCCGGGCTGGCTGTCGGCCGTCCACCCGGTGTACGGCACGCCGTACCGCACCACCGTCGGGGTCGGCGTGGCGGTCGCGCTGCTGGCCGGGCTGATCCCGCTGTCCGCGCTGGCCGAGCTGGTCAACATCGGCACGTTGTTCGCGTTCGTGGTGGTCTCGGTGGGCGTCCTCATCCTGCGGCGGACGCGGCCGGACCTGCCGCGCGCGTTCCGGACGCCGCTGGTGCCGCTGGTCCCGGTGCTGTCGGTGCTGGCCTGCCTGTTCGTGATGGTCAACCTGCCGGTGGAGACCTGGCTGCGGTTCCTGGCCTGGCTGGCGGCCGGGGCCGTGCTGTACTTCGCGTACGGGCACCGGCACAGCCGGCTCGGCCGCAGCCGCACCCGCGTCACGTCGGGCTGAGCCGGCTCCGGGCCGTTACGGTGATACTGGACACGGTGTCTTTTAGGGCTCGAGGTGGGCACAATGGCGCGCATGGCGGACACGCGTGTGGCGGTGATCGGGTCCGGGCCGGCCGGATTGTATGCGGCCGAGGCCCTGGTGAAGCAGACGGACGGCGCCGTCCAGGTGGACGTGCTGGACCGGCTCCCGACGCCGTACGGGCTGGTCCGTTACGGGGTGGCGCCGGACCACACCTCGATCAAGTCGATCGCCCGGTACCTGCAGCGGGTCCTGGAGCACCCGGCGGTGCGGTTCTTCGGCTGCGTGGAGCTGGGCCGCGACGTCACCCGTGAGGAGCTGCTGGACTGCTACGACGCGGTGATCTACAGCACCGGCGCGATGGTGGACCGGCACCTGGGCGTCCCCGGCGAGGACCTGCCGGGCAGCGTCGCCGCCACCGACTTCGTCAACTGGTACTGCGGGCACCCCGACGCCGCCGACCACGCCTTCGACCTGTCGGTGGAGGAGGTCGCGGTCATCGGCGTCGGCAACGTCGCGGTGGACGTCGTCCGCATCCTGGCCAAGACCGCCGACGAGCTGCGCGCCACGGACGTCCCCGAGCACGTGATCGACGCCCTGGCCGCCAGCCGCGTCCGGCGGATCCACCTGATCGGACGGCGCGGACCGGCGCAGGCCAAGTTCACCACCAAGGAGGCCCGCGAGCTGGGCGAGCTGGCCAACGCCGAGATCCACGTCCGGCCCGAGGACATGGAGCTGGACCCGGCGTCCGCCGCGCTGGCCGAGAGCGACCGGCACGTGCGCGGCAACGTCAAGGTGCTGCGCGCCTGGACCGAGCCCCCGGCCGGGGCCAAGCCCCGGCGCATCGACGTGCGGTTCTGGCGGGCGCCCGCCGAGATCCTCGGCACCGGACGGGTCGAGGGGCTGCGGCTGGAGCGCACCGCGCTGGACGACACCGGACGGGTCCGCGGCACCGGGGAGTTCGAGACGCTGCCGGTCGGGATGGTGCTGCGGTCGGTCGGCTACCAGAGCGTCCCGCTGGCCGGGGTGCCGTTCGACGAGCGTTCCCACGTGGTGCCGAACGAGGGCGGGCGCGTCGTCGACACCACCGGGGCCCGCCGCCCGCGCGAGTACGTGGCGGGCTGGATCAAGCGGGGCCCGACGGGGGTCGTGGGCACCAACAAGTCCGACGCCGCCGAGACGGTGACGAACCTGCTGGCCGACCTGGCCGCCGCGGGCGAGGCCGGCCGGCCGCGCCCGGAACGGCGGATCGAGGAGCTGCTGGAGTCGCGCGCCTGCCGGGTCGTCACCTACACCGACTGGCTCAACCTGGACGCCGCCGAGATCGACCTGGCCCGCTCGCTGGGCCGCGGCGAACGCGTCAAGCTGGGCCGCTGGGAGGCGATGCGGGCGGCCTGCCACCCGCGCTGACGGGCCTCCCACCGCAAGATCGTCGGGCCGCCGCGTCCCGCGCCGCCGAACCGATCGGTAATCGGGTGGTGACAGCGCTCCCGACCGGGCAGTAACGTTCGCGTGTGACCGGTGGCCCTGAGCTGTACGGGTTCCCCCCTCCGGAGCGGCGGCCCGACCTGCGCTGGCTGGGCGCCGACTACGTGTCGGTGCTCGTCCGCGACCTGACCCGCGGCCTGCTGCGGCAGGACCCGGGCACCCGCGTGATGGGGGTGCGCTGCGAGGCCGCACCCGAGGCGACCATGGTGACCGCCCCGGCGGGCTCCGCCGGCTCCCGCCAGGCGACGTTCGCCCTCCAGGTCTTCCTCCAGGACGGCGCGGGCCGCCCGTGGATCCTGCGCGGCCGGTGGAGCTACGTCGGCCGTGACCTCGGCACCCGCGCCGCCTGCGTCGACCACCACTGGCGCCTCCTGACCTCCGAGGACGGCTGACCCTCGGACTCCCCAGGATCAGGCACTCGGCCGGAGGGTTCAGGAGCGGGCGCGGGGGGTCTGGGGAGTCGTGCCCTCACCGTCACCGGCGGGCTCGGCGTGGGCGACGGTTTCGATGATGGAGCGCGCCAGGCCCTGGGGGGTGAGGCCGATGTCGCCCAGGATCTCGGCGCGGGCGGCGTGGTCGAGGAACTCCTGGGGGATGCCGAAGGTCCGGACGGGGACGTCGGTCTCATGGTCGCGCAGGAAGCGGGCCACGGCGTCGCCGACGGCGCCGACGCGGCCGTTGTCCTCGACGACGGCGACCAGGGTGTGGCGGCGGGCCTCGTCGAGGAGGGCGGGGTCGAGGGGCTTGACCCAGCGGGGGTCCAGGACGGTGACGCCGATGCCCTGGGCGGAGAGCCGTTCGGCGACGTCCACGGCGGTGGCGGCCATGGCGCCGGCGGCCACCAGCAGGACCCGGGAGCCGTTGCTGCCGGGGTGCCGGGCGAGCACGTCCATGCCGCCGACCTGGTCGACCGCCTCGAGGTCGGCCATCACCGGGCCCTTGGGGAAGCGCAGGGCGGTGGGGCCGTCGGAGACCGCCAGGCACTCGCGCAGCAGCTCGCGCAGCCGGGCGCCGTCGCGCGGGACGGCGATGCGCATGCCGGGGACGAGCTGGAGGATCGACAGGTCCCACATGCCGTTGTGGCTGGGGCCGTCGTCGCCGGTCACCCCGGCGCGGTCGAGCACGAACGTGACGGCCTGCCGGTGCAGCGCCACGTCCATGAGCACCTGGTCGAAGGCCCGGTTGAGGAAGGTGGCGTACACCGCGACCACCGGGTGCAGGCCGCCCATCGCCAGCCCGGCGGCGGAGGTCACCGCGTGCTGCTCGGCGATGCCCACGTCGAAGATCCGGTCGGGGTACGCCTCGGCGAACGGGGCGAGGCCGACCGGGTGGAGCATGGCGGCGGTGATGCCGACGACGTCCGGCCGCTCGGCGCCGACGCGCACCATCTCCTCGGCGAACACCTTGGTCCAGCCGACGCCGCCCTTGCCCACGGACTTGCCGGTGGCGGGGTCGAACGCGCCGCCGCCGTGCATGCAGTCCTCTTCGTTGTTCTCGGCGGGGGCGTAGCCGTAGCCCTTGCGGGTGATGCAGTGCACGATCACCGGGCCGCCGAACGCGCGGGCCCGGCGCAGGGCGTGCTCGGTGGCCTCCACGTCGTGCCCGTCGATCGGGCCCACGTACTTCATGCCGAGGTCCTCGAACATGGCCTGCGGCTGCAGGACGTCCTTGAGGCCCTTCTTGACCCCGTGCAGGGCCTCGTAGGCGACCGGGCCGACCACCGGGGCCCGCGGCACGGTCTTCTTGATCATGTCGAGGGCGCGCTCGTAGCCGCGGGTGACCCGCAGGTCGGCCAGGTGCCCGGCCAGCCCGCCGATGGTCGGCGAGTAGGAGCGGCCGTTGTCGTTCACCACGATGATCACGGGCCGGTCGGTGGCGGCGATGTTGTTCAGCGCCTCCCAGCACATGCCGCCGGTGAGCGCCCCGTCGCCGACCACCGCGACCACGGCCCGGTCGTCCTCGCCGCGCAGCGCGAACGCCTTGGCCAGCCCGTCGGCGTAGGACAGGGCGGTGGAGGCGTGCGAGTTCTCGATGATGTCGTGCTCGGACTCGGCGCGGCTGGGGTAGCCGGACAGGCCGCCGCGCCGCCGCAGCAGCGAGAAGTCCTGGCGGCCGGTGAGCAGCTTGTGCACGTACGCCTGGTGGCCGGTGTCGAACAGGATGCGGTCGCGGGGCGAGTCGAACACCCGGTGCAGCGCGACGGTCAGCTCCACGGCGCCGAGGTTGGGCCCGAGGTGGCCGCCGGTCTTGGAGACCGCCTCGACGAGGAAGTCGCGGATCTCCACCGTCAGCCGGGACAGCTCCCCCGCGTCCAGCCGCTTGAGATCGTCCGGGCCGCTGATCGACTCAAGAACGCTCACGCCGTCATCCCCTCACCAGGCGGCTCCCCCGCCCCGGTTCTGCCTGAGGCACCGAGTTTAGTCCCGGTTTACCCGCCCCACGCCGGGCTCGGGTCTGAAAGCATCGGCCCGGCAGGCCATGCGAACTCGCGGACGGGGAAACCACAGCTCATGGGCTCTGAGGAGATCGTGCTGCTCAACGCGGCGGGTGAGGCGATCGGCACCGCACCGAAAGCCTCTAGTCACCATCGGGACACCCCCTATCACCTCGCTTTCTCCTGTTACGTCACCGACGACGCCGGGCGGGTGCTCATCACCCGGCGGGCGCTGGACAAGGCGACGTTCCCGGGGGTGTGGACGAACACCTGCTGCGGCCATCCCGCGCCCGGGGAGGGGCTGCGCGCGGCCGTCACGCGGCGGCTGGAGACGGAGCTGGGCCTGACGGTGGACGGCCTCACGCTCGTGCTGCCGGAGTTCGACTACCGCGCCGTCGCCTCCGACGGGGTCGTGGAGTACGAGCGGTGCCCCGTGGTGCGCGCCCACTGGCGGGGCGGCCGGTCGCCGGAGCCCAACCCGGTGGAGGTGGCCGACGCGGTGTGGCGGTCGTGGGAGGAGTGCCTGGAGCTGACCCGGCATCCCGACGCGTCGCCCTGGTACCGGCTGCAGATGGCCGAGCTGGCGCCGCTGGGGCCGCCCGCCGCCTGGCCCGCCGCCGACCCGTCCCGGCTGCCTCCCGCGCTGACCTGGTGACACCGCCCGGGTGACCCGGCGGTCCGGCTGTCCTGAACCGGCCAATCGGAGGCCGGGCGTCGCCTCCGCCGGGTGTGTTACTAGACTTCCGGTTCAACCCAAAATCCCCGTCATGCCGTCCCGTCACACCGGTTTCCCGGATCTCCCGGGACGTGCCGAGGAGACCGATGCGCATCACCCGACTCGCCGCCACGGGCGCCGCCGGCGGCGCGGCAGCGCTGGCGCTGGCCGCCCCGGCGCAGGCGGCCGCCGAGCCGAGGATCACCGTGGACCCCGAGCGGTTCCGCCCCGGCGACAACCTCACCCTCACCGTCACCGAGTGCGCCACGCGGCCGGTCACCGGCCAGGTGAACCAGATCTTCGCCGAGCGCCCCGCGTTCCAGAAGGAGGGCGCCGCCTGGACCGCGATCGGCGGCACCAAGACCAGCCTGCGCCCCGGGCAGACGTACCGCACCGAGTTCCGCTGCCGGGTCGGCGGCCGGACGGTCGTCGTGCCGCTGGAGACCTCGCCCGCCCCGCCTCTCCCGCGCCCCACGCCGACGCCGAAGCCGACGTTGCCGAAGCCGTTCGCCTTCGGCTTCGACAAGGTGAAGCTGTCCACGCGGACGGTCCGGCCCAAGGGGACGATGACCTTCACCGTCACCTGCCCGACCACGGTGCGGGCCGAGTCGGCCTCGTTCGCCGAGGCGCCGAGGTTCCGCCGGACGTCCGAGAAGATCACCTCGAAGGGCACGGCGACGTTCAAGGAGACGCTGCCGTCCATCGTGAACATCAAGGTCATCTGCAAGGGCCACGGCCACGTCACCTACAGCACCAAGCCGGCCGAGGACGACCTCGGCGAAGGCGGCCCCAAGATCCCCAAGGGCGCGCCGGACACCGGTGGCGGCCTCGCCTCCGACCAGGGTCCCGGCCCCGCCGCGCTCGGCTGAGCCGCCGTCGTGCTCCTGACCGGCGCGGGCCTGGGCGTCCACGCCTGGCGCCGCCGCACCGGCCGCCCGGCGGAGAACGGCTG
>DATADI010000261.1:0-6027 GCA_036258615.1 Thermomonospora sp.
AAGCCGGGGCGACACGAGGCCGCGCACCGGGTGCGCGAGGGGCCCGGTACGACCGGTGGTTACGGAAAGGCCCTGCTCACTCGGTAGTGTGGCCGGCATGTGCGGAATCGTGGGCTACGTGGGCTCGAAGCCGGCGCTCGAGGTGGTCGTCGAGGGGCTCGCCCGGCTGGAGTACCGGGGGTACGACTCGGCCGGGGTGGCGATCCTGGACGGGGACGGGCTGGCGACCGCCAAGCGGGCGGGCAAGCTGGTCAACCTGCGGCAGGCGCTGCAGGAGGCCCCGCCGCCCGCCGGGACGGCCGGGATGGGGCACACCCGGTGGGCGACCCACGGCCCGCCCACCGACCGCAACGCCCATCCGCACCTGGACTGCGCCGGGCGGATCGCGGTGATCCACAACGGGATCATCGAGAACTTCGCCCGGCTCCGCGCCGAGCTGGCCGAACGGGGCCACACGCTGGGCTCCGACACCGACACCGAGGTCGTCGCGCACCTGCTGGAGGAGCGGCTGCGCGAGGCCCCCGAGGGCGGGCTGGCCGAGGCGATGCGCCACGTGTGCCGTCTGCTGGAGGGCGCGTTCACCCTGGTCGCCGTGTACGCGGGCGACCCGGACGTGGTGGTGGGGGCGCGCCGCAACTCCCCGCTGGTGGTCGGGGTCGGCGACGGGGAGAACTTCCTGGCCAGCGATGTCGCCGCGTTCATCGCCCACACCCGCGACGCGATCGAGCTGGGCCAGGACCAGGTGGTGGAGCTGCGCCGCGACGGGGTGACCGTCACCGACTTCGAGGGCAAGCCCGCCGAGGTCCACGAGTACCACGTGGACTGGGACGTCACCGCCGCCGAGAAGGGCGGTTACGACTACTTCATGCTCAAGGAGATCGCCGAGCAGCCCCGGGCGGTCGCCGACACGCTGCTGGGCCGGATCGGCGCGGACGGGCGGCTCACCCTGGACGAGATGCGGATCTCCGACGAGCAGCTCCGCGAGATCGACAAGATCATCATCGTGGCGTGCGGCACCTCGTACCACGCGGGACTGATCGCCAAGTACGCCATCGAGCACTGGGCGGGGCTGCCGTGTGAGGTGGAGCTGGCCAGCGAGTTCCGCTACCGGGACCCGATCCTGACCCGGTCGACGCTGGTCATCGCGATCTCCCAGTCCGGGGAGTCGATGGACACGCTGATGGCCGTCCGGCACGCCCGCGAGCAGCACTCGCCGGTGCTGTGCGTGTGCAACGTCAACGGGTCCACCATGCCGCGCGAGTGCGACGGGGTGCTGTACACGCACGCCGGCCCAGAGGTGGGGGTCGCGGCGACCAAGACGTTCCTCACCCAGCTCGTCGCCGTGTACCTGATCGCGCTGTATCTGGCGCAGGTGCGGGGCACCAAGTGGGGCGACGAGGTGTTCGCCATGATCCAGCTCCTGGCGACCATGCCGGAGAAGGTGGAGAAGGTCCTGGAGACCATGGGGCCGGTGCGGGAGCTGGCCCGGTCGCTGGCGGGGGAGCGGTGCGTGCTGTTCCTGGGCCGCCACGTGGGCTTCCCGGTGGCGCTGGAGGGCGCGCTCAAGCTCAAGGAGCTGGCGTACATGCACGCCGAGGGCTTCGCGGCGGGCGAGCTGAAGCACGGGCCGATCGCGCTGATCGAGGAGGACCTGCCGGTCGTGGTGGTGGTGCCGCCGCGGGCCCGCGCGGTGCTGCACGACAAGATCGTCTCCAACATCCAGGAGATCCGCGCCCGGGGCGCCCGCACGATCGTGATCGCCGAGGACGGCGACGACTCGGTGGAGCCGTACTCCGACACGCTGATCCGGGTCCCGGCGGTGCCGACCCTGCTGCAGCCGTTGGTGGCGACGGTGCCGTTGCAGGTGTTCTCCTGCGAGCTGGCGGTCGCCAAGGGCCACGACGTCGACCAGCCCCGCAACCTGGCCAAGTCCGTCACGGTGGAGTGACGCCGGGGTGCGACGGTGTGCGCATCGCATGACGTCGCCCCCGGTTTTTGGGCACACCTTGCCTGTGACGCCCGGGTGAACGGCAGATAGATTCCGGGCATCGCTCAGCCGGACAGAAGGGTGCCCCGGGCATGGAACGACGCCGTTTCCTCTCACGCAGCGCCACCGTCGCCGCCGGAACGGCGCTCGCCACCGGACCGTTCCAGGGCGTGGCGGCGTGCATGGAGAACGGCCGGACCCCCAGACCCCGCCAGGCGTACGGTCCGTTGCGGCCGGTCGCCGACGCCCGGGACGGCGAGGTCCGGCTCCACCTGCCGGAGGGCTTCCGCTACCGGTCGTTCAACCCCGCGGGATCCCCGCTCGGCGACGGCACCGTCACCCCCGGGCGGCACGACGGGATGGCGGCCTTCCCCGGCCCGCGCGGCTCGGTGATCCTCGTCCGCAACCACGAGGTGAACGGCCCGGTCGGCGCGTTCGGCGACCCGGACCGGGCGTACGACCCGGCGGCGGGCGGCGGGACCTGCACGCTGCGCGTCACCCCGCACGGGAAGGTCCTGGCGAGCCACGTCAGCCTCAACGGCACGCAGATGAACTGCTCCGGCGGCCCCATGCCGTGGGGGAGCTGGATCACCTGCGAGGAGACCGTCAACGGGCCGGACGTGGGCAACGACTTCACCGGCGCCGACAACACCCTGCTTCGGCAGAAGCACGGCTACATCTTCGAGGTCCCCGCCCACGGGCGCGGGCGGGCGCGGCCGATCCGGTCGGCGGGCCGGTTCGCGCACGAGGCGGCGGCGTTCGACGCCCGCAGCGGCGCGGTGTACCTCACGGAGGACAACTTCGGCTTCGCGTCGGGCTTCTACCGGTACCTGCCGCCCAAGCACCCGATGCGCGCCGGGCGGCTCCTGGACGGCGGGCGGCTGCAGATGCTCGCCGTCAGGGGCCGCCCCGGCGCGGACCTGTCCGTCGGCCAGCCCCGCAACGCGGTGTACGAGACCACCTGGGTGGACATCGACGACCCCGACCCCGAGTTCACCGGCAGGCCCGCCAACGACGTGGCCATCCGTGCGGTGGGCGACCAGGGCCGGGCCCAGGGCGCGGCCGTGTTCTCCCGGCTGGAGGGCGCGGTCGCCCACCGCGGCGTCGTCTACTTCGTCTCCACGCAGGGCGGCGCGCCGGTGACCCAGCCGGTGCCGTCCGGGTTCGGCGACGGGCGCGGGCAGGTCTGGGCGTACGACACGCGCGGCGGACGGCTCCGGCTGGTGGCCGAGTCGCCGGGTGAGGCGCACCTGGACCTGCCCGACAACATCACCCAGGGCCCGCGCGGCACGCTGGTGCTCTGCGAGGACGGCGACGGCGACAACCTGCTGCGGGGCCTGACGCGTCGCGGGGAGCTGTTCGACTTCGCCCGGCTGGAGCCGGTGGCGGGGGACCCGGGCGCCGAGTTCGCCGGGTCCACGTTCGCGCCCGGCGGGGAGACCCTGTTCGTGAACGTCCAGTCCCGGGCGGGGGTCAGCTTCGCGATCTGGGGGCCGTGGCGCCGCGGGCCGTTCTAGGGCGTCAGGGGAGCGAGCCCGCGCGGACCCGGGTCAGCAGCGCCCGCCAGGCGGTCGCCGACACGGTCAGCACCGGCCCGGACCCCGCGGCCTGGGCGGCGTCACGGACGCCGACGCGGGCCGCCGACAGCCGTGCCACCTCGACACAGGTGCCGTTGGGGCCGCAGTGCGTGCTCCTCCGCCAGACGGGGGGTCGATCGAGCGTCATGGGTGCCTCTCGGGTCCGGTGCCGGCGGTTCCGGAATGCCGGTCCGACTTCGGTCGGAACGGTAACACCGAACCGCTGGCGCGTCATATGTCGTAAGCCGTTGAGATATCCCGTTGATCTGATCTCAAACCGGCTTCCGGGACCGGATATCGGCACTTTCGCGCGATGCGCACGGTACCTTGCGCATTGTGGTGGGGGTCCGGATCGGCCGCCGGGTGAGGACGGCCGATCTTTCGTCATGCGGACTTCGCGGGAGGACGCGCGTTACGCGACGTCGAAGTCGCCCGACCGCACCCGGTCGGCGAAGGCCCGCCACTGGCCGGCGGTGAACCGCAGGACCGGGCCCTGGTCACCCAGCTTGCCGTCACGCGTGCCCAGGTGGGCCGCGCCCAGCCGCGCCACCTCGACACAGGTGTTGTTGGCGTGGCAGGCACGGCGCCAGACCGGTGCCGTGACGTCAGAAGACCATGCTGTATGCACGTGTTGTCCATCCTTTTGGTTTCGGTACTTCCTGCAGCGCGGTGACGGCCTCAGCCGTGCCACCGCTCCCGGGCGATGCGAGCGATGCGTTCCAGCGATTCCTCGTCGTCGAGGGTCTGCCGGGACAGGCTCTCCCACGCCAGCCGATAGCTGTGCGTCACGGATTCGTGCTGTGACTGCGTGGCCGTGAGACTTTCCGTGTGGACCACGTCCGGGAAAGTCACATCGTAGGCCGGAGAGAATTGCAGGAGGATGAACGACTCGCCCACGATGGGCTGGTGCAGCGCGTCGAGCGGAAGGACGCGGATCTCCACGTTCGGCAGCATGGCCGCGTCGAGCAGCCGGTTGAGCTGGTCGTACATCGTGGTGCGGTCGCCGACGCGGCGCAGCAGCACCGCCTCGTCCAGCACCACGGACAGTTTCAGCGGGCCGGGCCGGGTCAGCAGCTCCTGGCGGCGCATCCGCACCTCGACCCGGCGGGCGATGGCCTGCGGGGTGATGGTGGCGATGGTGTTCCAGCCCTGGATGACGTGCCGCGCGTAGTCCTCGGTCTGCAGCAGGCCGGGGATCACCTGGCTCTCGCACTGCAGCGCGGTGTCGGCCTCGTCCTCCAGCGCCACGAAGGCGGCGTACTCGGCGGGCAGGTCCGCGTAGGCCGCCCACCAGCCGCGCCGCCCCGCCTCCTCGGCCAGCGCGAGGACCTCGGCGGCCCGGGACGCGCCGACCTCGTACAGGTCCAGCAGCAGGCGGACGTCGGAGACCCGGGCCCCGATCCGGGCGTTCTCCACCCGGCTCACCTTGGACGGCGACCAGCCGAGCGTCTCGGCGACCCCGTCGCCGGTCAGGCCGCGTTCCTCGCGGAGCCGCCGCAGTTCGGCGCCCAGCCGCCGCATGCGGACGGTGGGGGCCCGCGATGTCGCCATCGCCCCTCCGTCCGGTCGGGCATACTGCTGTCCGCGATCCCGTGAACGCATCCCGCCCGGCAGCCGAGCACGAGCCCCTTACTGCATCAGGCGGTGCATATTGCAGCGTCACCCTACACCACGGCCGTCCCGGTCATGACCGTTCTTTGGAATGGTGCTGACGGTGCCGGCACGCCATTTCGGACCCGGCTTCCGTTTCCGGGTGCCGGACGCCGGGATCGGGCACCGGACCTCATGGCAGGCTTGGACCCCATGGGAGGTGTGCGGTGATCGTGGGCGTGGGCATCGACGTGGTGGACATCGCCAGGTTCGCGCGGTCGCTGGAACGCACGCCCGGCCTGCGCGACCGGCTGTTCACCGAGGTCGAACGGCCGATGGCGGTCCGGTCGCTGGCCGCCCGGTTCGCCGCCAAGGAGGCGCTGGCCAAGGCGCTGGGCGCGCCCGGCGGCCTGGTGTGGACCGACGCGGAGATCCGCCGCGCCCCCGACGGCCGCCCCAGCGTCCACGTGCGGGGCACGGTCGCCGCCGCCGCCGAGGACCGGGGCGTCAGCCGCTGGCATGTCTCGCTCAGCCACGACGGGGGTATCGCCACCGCGATGGTGATCGCGGAGGCGGCGGGCTGATCGGCGGGATCATGAGATACGCGCACGAGGTCGAGAAGGTACGGCAGGCCGAGCGGGCCCTGATGGCCAGGCTCCCGGAGGGCGCCCTGATGCAGCGGGCGGCGGCGGGCCTGGCGTCGGCCTGCGCCCGGCTGCTGCCCCACGTGTACGGGGCCCGGGTGACGCTGCTGGTCGGCGGCGGAGACAACGGCGGCGACGCCCTGTACGCCGGGGCGCTGCTCGCCCGGCGCGGGGCCGACGTCCGCGCCGTCCTCGCCTCCGACAAGGCCCACCAGGGCGGCCTGGCCGC
>DATADI010000262.1:0-1784 GCA_036258615.1 Thermomonospora sp.
TGGACGTCCCGCCGGAGCTGGCGCGGGCCGGGCAGATCACCCGGGGCCGGGTGCTCACCACCACGACGTTCACCCGGCACTGCCGCCGCTGGGATCGGCTCATGGCCCGGGCGCGGACCGGGGCGGTGCCGCCCGCCGACACCGTCACGGTGCTCGACCGGGCCGCCGCCGACCGGCTGACGGCGATCCGGTTCGGCCCTGGACAGCGCCGGGCCCGCTGACGACAATCGCCCCATGGGCCCTGTGCAAGCAGTCACTTACTGCCGGATCTGCGAGCCGCTGTGCGGCCTGGTCGCCACGGTCGAGGACGGCCGGCTGACCCGCCTGCGCCCCGACCCGGACCACCCGCTGTCCCGGGGCTTCGCCTGCCCCAAGGGCATCGCCATGACCGAGGTCCAGAACGACCCCGACCGGCTGCTGCACCCGCTGCGCCGCCGTCCCGACGGCTCGTTCGAGCGGGTGGGCTGGGACGAGGCGCTCGACGACATCGCCGCGCGGCTGAACCGGCTGCGGGCCGAGCACGGCGGGGAGTCCATCGGCTGGTACTTCGGCAACCCGGCCACCTTCTCGTACAGCCACCCGCTGTGGCTGGCGCAGTTCATGGCCGCGCTGAAGTCCCCGCACCTGTACTCGGCGGGCTCGCAGGACACCAACAACCGGTTCGCCGCCAGCGCCCTGCTGTACGGCTCGCCGGTCCTGGTGCCCATCCCCGACCTGCGGCGCACCGACCTGCTGGTGATGCTGGGGGCCAACCCGCTGGTCTCGCACGGCAGCCTGGTCACCGCGCCGCGCATCCGGGAGGAGCTGGCCGCCATCACCCGCCGGGGCGGCCGGGTCGTGGTGATCGACCCCCGGCGCACCGAGACCGCCCGCGCCCACGAGCACCTGCCGATCCGCCCGGACGGGGACGCCTGGCTGCTGCTGTCCCTGCTCCAGGTGATCTTCGCGGAGGGCCTGGAGGACCGGGCGGCGATCGACCGCCAGGCCACCGGGGGCGCGGCGCTGCGGCGGCTGGCCGCCGCGTTCCCGCCCGAGCGCACCGAGCCGTACACCGGCGTGCCCGCCGCGGCGGCCCGCGCCCTCGCCCGCGACCTGGCCGCCGCCGACCGCGCCGTCGTGTACGGGCGCACCGGCACCTGCCTGGGCCGCTTCGCCACCCTGACCGCGTTCCTCATCGACGCGCTGACCCTGGTGACCGGCAACCTCGACCGTCCGGGCGGCGCGCTGTTCGGCACCTCGCCGCTGCGCGTGGAGGAACTGCTGCGCCTGTCGGGCCGGGGCACCTACGGCCGGACCACCTCGCGGGTCGGCGGCTACCCCGACGTCCTGGGCACCGCCCCGGCGGGCGTGATGGCCGAGGAGATCACCACGCCGGGCCCGGGACGGCTGCGCGCGCTGCTGGTGTCGGCGGGCAACCCGCTGCTCAGCGTGCCGGGCGGCCGGGCGCTGGAGGAGGCGTTCGAACGCCTGGACCTGCTGGTGTGCATCGACCTCTATCTCGGCGACACCGCCGCCAAGGCCGACTACGTGCTGCCCGCCACCACGTTCCTGGAGCGTGAGGACCTGCCGCTGCCGTTCCTCGGCAACCACCTCACCCCGTACGTCTCGTGGACCGAGCCGGTGGTGGCGCCACGCGGGGAGGCCCGGCAGGAGTGGGAGATCATCGAGGACCTGGCGCGGCGGATGCGGCTGGGCCTGGGCGTGACGGCGGCGCAGCGGCTGCTGCACCGCCTCGGCGTGCGCCCGTCGCCCCGGCGGCTCGCCGACCTGCTGCTGCGCACCGG
>DATADI010000263.1:0-16676 GCA_036258615.1 Thermomonospora sp.
GGGGCGGGGGGGGGACTCCGCACGGCGACGGGAGGGTGCGGAATGAGCGAGCAGGGCGTCTACCTGTACGCCGTGGCCCGAGAACTGCGGCCCGGCGACCTGGCCGGGGTCGTCTCCCTGGCCGGGACGCCGGTCCGCGTCGTCGAGCACGGCGGGCTGGCCGCGGTGGTCAGCGACGTCCCCCTGGCGGAGTTCGGCGAGACGGCGCTGAAGGAGAACCTGGAACGCCTCGACTGGCTGGAACGGACCGCGCGGATCCACCACGACGTGGTGCTGGCGGCGGCGACCGCCGCCCCGGCCGCGCCGGTCAGCCTGGTCACGGTGTACCGCGACGACGACCGGGTCCGCGCGATGCTGGACGAGCGGCGCGACGCCCTCACCGCGGCCCTGGAACGCATCACCGGCCGCCGTGAGTGGGGCGTCAAGGTGTACGCCGAGCCCAGGGAGGAACCCGACCCCGAAAGCCAGACCACCGCCCACGACGCCAAGCCCGGCACGTCGTACCTGATGCGCCGCCGTGCCCAGCAGCGCCGGAGGGAGGACCTGACCCGGCGGCTGGCCGAGCAGGCGGAGGAGCTGCATCGGGCGCTGGCCAAGACGGCGGTGGCGACCCGGCGGCACCCGCCCCAGGACCCCCGGCTGTCCGGCCGTTCCGGGCAGATGCTGCTCAACATGGCGTACCTGGTGGACGAGGCGGAGGCGGGCGCGTTCACCCGGGCCGTGGAGGAGGCCGCCGCCCGCTCCGACGGGCTGCGCGTGGAGGCGACCGGCCCGTGGCCCGCCTACTCGTTCATCGACCTGGACGAGGAGGTGGGCGGTGCACGGCGGCGTGGTTGACGTGGTCGACGCGCCGCCCGGCGAGCGGGTCGCCCTGGTAGACCTGCTGGACCGGCTGCTGGCGGGCGGCGTGGTCATCGCCGGTGACCTGGTCATCTCGATCGCCGAGGTGGACCTCGTCCGGGTGTCGCTGAACGCGCTCATCACCTCGATCCGGGAGGAGAGCGAGGCGTGAGCGAGACCGAGCGGCTGCGGCGGCGCATCGAGACCAACCCCGAGGAGGTCGAGCGCGACCTCGTCAAGCTGGTGCTCACGGTGGTGGAGCTGATCCGGCAGCTGATGGAGCGGCAGGCGATCCGCCGCGCGGAGGGCGACGACCTGACCGACGAGCAGATCGAGCAGATCGGCCTGGCGCTGATGCGGCTGGAGGAGGCGATGGTCAGGCTGAAGGAGCACTTCGGCCTGGAGCAGGCGGACCTGAACCTCGATCTCGGCCCGCTCGGCACGCTGCTGCCGGAGGTGCGGTAGCCCGGCGGTAATTCGGTGGATGGCTCCCGTGGCGTCCCCGTAGAGTCGCCGGGCGTCAGCACGTCCGGGGGAGCCGATCATGCGAGTGCCGTATCCGCGCACTCCCCACCTGCCGTGGTCGCCGGGGGCGTCGGCCGACGACGTCCGGGCCGGGAGCCTGGCGGGGCTGGCCGGGCGCGAGGTCGTCGTCACCGAGAAGCTCGACGGCGAGAACACCACCCTGTACGCCGACGGCCTGCACGCGCGGTCGCTGGACTCGGCGCACCACCCGTCCCGCGCCTGGATCAAGGCGCTGCACGGCCGGATCGCCCGGCTGATCCCCCCGGGCACGCGGGTCTGCGGGGAGAACATGTACGCCCGGCACTCCCTCCCCTACGACCGGCTGGAGAGCTGGTTCTACGCCTTCTCGGTGTGGGACGGCGACCGCTGCCTGGACTGGGACGCCACGGTGCGGTTCGCGCGGCGGCTGGGCGTGCCGGTGCCGCCGGTGCTGTGGCGCGGCACCTTCGACGAACGCGCGTTGCGGGCGCTGCGGCTGGACACCGCGCGGCAGGAGGGGTACGTCGTCCGCACCGTCGAGGGCTTCGGGCGGCAGGAGTTCGCCGACCGGGTGGCCAAGTGGGTGCGGCGCGGTCACGTGCGGACCGACGAGCACTGGATGCTCGCCCCCGTCGTGGAGAACGGCCTGAGCCCCGCCGCCGCCCTGTGGGAGGCCCGTTCGGGAGGAGCCCCCGACGTGGCGGCGCTGCTCGCGGCCCTCGGGCTGGAGGAGCCCGCCACTCCGGTGGACCGGGCCGAGGCGGCGCTGGCCGACGTCCTGCCCCGGCTCGACCTGCTGGGGAGGTCGGGGGACGGACGGCTGGCGGGCGTCCTGGCGGCCGTGCTGCACGCCGACCACCGGCCCACGCTGACGCCCCGGCTGGTGGAGCCGCTCGGCATGCCGCTGGCCCGGCGCGTGGCCGACCTGGTGGGCCTGCACACGCGGCTGCACCGCGAGTTCCCCGACGGGGAGCGCCGGGCGGGCCTGGTCCGGATGACCGCCGCCGCCGACCTGGGCGTGCTGCACGCGGTGGCCGCGTCCGCGCTCGCCGGGCGCGACGACCCCGACGCCACGGCCGCCCGCGAGGAGACGGCCTGGTCGGAGCTGAACGCCGACGACGCGGGCCTGCTCGACGAGGACCCGCTGGGCTTCCTGCGCGCGGGGATGCGGGAGGCGCTCGCCGACCAGGAGCCCGAGGTCGCCGACCGGTGCTGGGCCGAGGCCCGCGAGGCGTTCGCGCGGGGCCGGGTCGCCACGGTGGACGCGGCGCTGGCGCTGACCTGGCGGTGGCGTTCCGACGACTTCCCCCGGCTGCTGGTCATGGTGGGGCCCTCGGGCAGCGGCAAGAGCCACTTCGCACGCGAGTACGACGACATCGAAGTCAGGCTGTCCCTGGACGACCTGCGCGAGGCCCGGGGCTCTCGCGCCGACCAGCGCGCCAACCCGCAAGTCCTCACCGACGCCCTCGACGCGCTCACCAAGGCCCTCGACGAGGTCCTCACCGTGTCCTGGGACGCGACCTGCCTGAACCCTCGCCAGCGTTCCCTGGTGCACGCCGTCGCCGAACGCTGTGACGCGTTGACCACTCACGCGGTGATGGTCGTACCCGAGGAGGTGGTGGCCGAGCGCAACGTGCGGCGCGACCATCCGGTGCCGCCGGAGGTGCTGGCCGCCCAGTACCGGCGGTACGTGCCGCCGTATCCGGGTGAGGCGCACCGCACCTGGTACGTGGGCCCCGAGGGCACCGTGCTCGACGTCGCCGGAGGTCTCGATGAGGACCAGTGAGGAGATCTACCACCGGGTCCGCTGGGATCCCCGTTTCGACCCGGCGCGCTTCGTCGTGGGCGTCAACGTGCGCGGGGCACCTCCCAAGCGGGTGCCGCTGCCGTCGTTCGTGCCCGGCGGGGACATCCCGTGGCACCGGGTCATGTTCTTCGAGGCGGACGGCGAGGTGGTGTGGGACCGCGCGGCGGGCGTGGACGTCATCGACTCCTCGCGGGCCGGGCGGACGCAGGAGGCCCGCAGGCTCCGCGCCCCCGCGTTCACCGCCCGCGCCCCGTTCGTGTGGCATGAGGTGGACGGGTGGCGCGCGCAGGAGGCCGAGCCCGCCGGGCGGGCGACCGGGACGCTGCGGGTGCTCACCTGGAACACCCTGTGGGACCGCTACGACGGCGACCGGATCGCCACCGCCCGCCGCAGGCCGCTGCTGCTGCGGGCGCTCGAGGCGGCGGACGCCGACGTCATCGCCCTCCAGGAGGTCGAGGCGGGCCTGCTCGCGATGCTGCTGCGGGCCCCGTGGGTGCGCGAGGCGTACACGCTGGGCACCGACCCGGCGAGCCGGGACGTGGACGACAGCGGGCTGCTGCTGCTCAGCCGCCTGCCGGTCCGGGAGGCCGCCCGGTGCGTGCTGGGCCCCCACAAGGCGGTCGCGGCGATCACGGTGGAGGCGGCGGCCGGTCCCGTCGTGGTCGCGGTCACCCATCTGACCAGCGACCATACCGAGGGCGGGGCGGCACGTCGCGCGGCCGAGCACGCCCGGCTGGCCGAGCTGCTGGCCGCCGTGGACGGCGACGCGGTCGTGCTCGGCGACTTCAACGACGGCGGTGACGCGCCCGTCCGGGCCCTCGGGGTACGGGACGCCTGGTCCGAGGTGCACGGGCCTGACGACGACACCCCGACCTTCGACCCGGGGGCCAATCCGCTGGCGGCGGTGTCGTCGCTGTCGGGACGGGCGTCGCGGCTGGACCGGGTGCTGCTGCACGGCTCCGGACTGCGTGCCGCCAGGGCGGCCCTGCTGGGCGACACCCCGGCGACGCCGGACGGGCTGTTCCTGTCGGACCACTACGGCGTCCTGGTGGATCTGGAGCCCGTCCACGAGGAACCCACGGGCGTGCTCGCCGCGCGGCCGACCGCGCGGACGGCGGTGGCGTGGATCCCGCCGAGGGAGCTGTGGCCGGGGCTCCAGGAAATCCGTGAACGGCACGATCCGCAGGTCCGCCGGTGGCCTCCTCATGTGAACGTGCTGTTCGGGTTCGTTCCCGAGTCCGACTTCGACGAGGCGGTCCCGCTGCTGGCCGAGGCCGCCGCGACGGTCGCCCCGTTCACGGCCGGGCTGGAGGGCGTGCAGGCGTTCCCGCACCAGGAGGGCTTCACCGTCTGGCTCGATCCGGCCGCCGGGGCGCGGGAGCAGTGGGCCACGCTGCGCGCCGCACTGGAGAAGGCGTTCCCAGGCTGCCGTGGTCGCGCCGAGGGCTACACGCCCCACCTGACCCTGGGCCGAACCGGGGACGCCGATGCCCTCGTCACCGAGTGCGAGGCCAGGCTGCGGCCGATGTCCGCACCGGTCGGCGAGCTGGTCGTGCTGTCGCGGCGCGGCACCGAGCCGATGCGCCCCCGCCTGGCCGTAGCCCTGGGCACCGGAGCCGTACGACGTCTCGACGGGGAGCCCGGTGTGCTCCGGGAGGCCGGGGACGCGGGCGAGGTCGTGCGGCGGCTGGCGGACGCGCTGCCGGAGGGCGTGGTGCACGTCGCGGGGTCACGGCGGCTGGGCTGCGCCCTGGCCGGGGCCGACCTGGACCTGGTGGCCGCGCTGCCCGGCACACCCGACCTCGCCGACGTCGAGGCCCGGGTGAGGGCCGCCCTGCCGGACGCGGCCGGAGTGCGGCGGGTGGTGGGCGCGCGGGTGCCGGGCCTGCGGCTACGGCTCGGGGACCTGGGCATCGACCTGCTGGTCGTGGCCACCGGCGGCCTGTCCCCCACCGAGGCGGTGACGCGGCGGGCCGAGCTGGGTGAGGAGGCCGCCATCGCGCTGAGCGCCGTCAGCGACGCGGACGCCGTCCTCGCGGCCGTCGGCCCCCACCGGGACGCGTTCGTGCGGCTGGCTCGCGAGGTGAAGGCGTGGGCGAGGGCCAGGGGCCTGGACTCCGCCCCGTTCGGCGGGCTCCCCGGCCTGGCCTGGACGGTCCTGGCGGCGCACGCGGTACGCGAGGCACCCGACCTGCCGCCGGACGCGCTGCTGCGGCACTTCTTCGCCCGGTGGGCGGCGTGGGACTGGCGGGTGCCCGTGGCCCTGGCCCCCGGCGACGCCGGGACGGCCCCGGTGCGCGTCCTCACCCCGTCGCCACCGGTCCGGCTGTGCAGCGAACAGGTGAGCGTCGGCGGGCGCGACCTGCTGACGGCCGAGCTGTACCAGGCGTGGGAGACGCTGGAGAACGGTGGTGACCTGCCCGCGTTGCTGACTCCCCCGCCGTTGCACCGGCGGCACGCGGCCTGGGCGGTGCTGACCGTACGGGAGGCGCGGTCAGAGGACTTCGAGGTGACGCTCGGCCGGGTACGGGGACGGGTGCGGGCGCTGCTCACCGCACTGGAGGAGGCGGGCGCGGCGGACGCCCACGCGTGGCCGCGTCCCTTCGAGACCGCTCCGGGCGTGGCGCGCTTCGCCGTGGGGCTGGGGCGTACGCCGCCCGACCGGGCGACGGTGACCGAGACGGCCGGGGCGTGGGCGCGGGGCCTGCGGGGCGCCGAGGTCGCGTGGACGCCCGGCGGCGAGGTCCCCACCCTGTCCTGAAAAGGGGGCCTGAACAGCGAAGAGGCCCGCCGGATCGCTCCGGCGGGCCCTCCGCGTGAGTGCGCCGATGTGCGGGTCGCCTCTCGGCGAAATGCACAACGCGGCTCCAGCCGAACGGTATTCCGCGAAGGCGTTAGATGAGGCCCGGGGACACCAGGCACACCGGCGACACCGTGTACAACCTACCGTCCCTCTGGAATGTTCCCGACCTCGGCTAGCGATCCAGGGACCAGCGGATCGGCAGGCTCTTGAGGCCGCAGATGAAGCCGCTGCCCATCCAGGCGGGCTCCCCGGCGAGCTCGGCCGACCGCAGGCGCGGGACCAGCTCCTCCAGCATCACCCGGATCTCCATGCGCGCCAGGTGGGCCCCCAGGCAGTAGTGCTCGCCGTACCCCCAGGCGAGGTGGGGGTTGGGGTCGCGGTCCACCCGGAACGCGAAGGGGTCGTCGAAGACCTCCTCGTCCCGGTTGGCCGACGGGTAGAACAGCACCAGCCGCTCCCCCGCCCGGATCTCCTGCCCGGACAGCTCGCAGTCCTCGGTGGCCTTGCGGACGAAGTGCACGACCGGCGACGTCCAGCGGACGATCTCGTCGGCGGCGGTGGCGCACAGCTCCGGGCGCTCGCGCAGCAGGGCGAGCTGGTCGGGGTCGCGCAGCAGGGCCAGCATCCCGCCGCCGAGGGCGCTGCGGGTGGTGTCGTGCCCGGCGATCACGATGATCAGCAGGTAGAGCAGGGTGTCCAGGTCCGGCAGCGGCTCGCCGCGCAGCCGGGCGTTGGCCAGCACCCCGGCCAGGTCGCCGGTCGGCCGGGCCCGCCGCTCGGCGATCACCCGGCGCAGGAACCCGGCGAACTCCGCCCGTGAGTCCCGGGGGAACCCCTCGTCGGCGATGCCCACGAACTCGTTGGTCAGCCGCAGCAGCAGGCCCTCGTCCTCGCGGGCCAGGCCGAGGATCTCGCAGATCATGCGCAGCGGGTGCCAGGCGGCGACGTCGCCGATGAAGTCCACCCGCTCGGGGGCCTGGTCGAGCAGCTCTCGGGTGATCTCCCGGACCCTGGTCTCCAGGCCGCGCAGCACCCGGGGCCGGAAATACGGCAAAGCCAGATTGCGGTACTCACGGTGTTCGGGCGGATCGGTGTTCAGCAAGGTCCGTGAGAAGGCCCCGGACGTGCCCGCGAACGATTCCTCCACAGGCCGGGCGCGTGTCGGGGCCAAGGTCACCTTGGTCCGGGAGCTGAACCGCGCCGGATCGGCCGACACCGCCTTGACGTCGGCGTGCCTGGTCACGGCCCAGAAAGGGGCGTAACCGTCGGGGGCGAACCGGTGCACCGGCGATTCCCTGCGCAGCCGCGTCCAGCTCTCATGGGGCTGACCGAAACGCCCATAATAGGCGGGGTCGACCAGAACACGGGGGTCCACCGGCGGCGCGTCCATGCGCCCAGCCTGACCGACCTTGACCAATGCGATCAAGGTTCTGTATCGGTGAGGTTTCCCATAAACGGCCATCCCGTCACTTGGGCGGACGGGCCCGGCGAGAACCCTCTACAGTGGGCCGGGAGGAAATGCACCGGGACGATTACGGCGAAGGCGAGGTCGGAGGCGACGTGAAGGCTGAGGGCGCACGGCGGTCGTTCGCGGCGATCCTCGACGAGCTGTGCCTGCGCCCGCCCGGACGGCCCGCGCCGTTCACCAACACCGAGCTGGCCAGGGCGGTCACCGCGCTCGGCGGCGACATCACCGACGGCTACATCTCGCACCTGCGCAAGGGCCACCGCGACAACCCCACGCTGCAGACCCTCCAGGACCTCGCCGCCGCGCTCGGCGTGTGCCCGGCGGCGTTCGTGGGCGGGCGCCGCGTCCGGCTCGACGAGGAGAACCCGCGGCGGTCCTTCTCGGCGAAGCTGCGGCACCTGTTCACCGCCATCTACCCGCCCGAGCGCGGGCCGTACACGCCCGAGGACGTCGCCGCGGCCGTCAACGCCGACGGCCGGTACGGCACCATCTCCGCCAGCCACATCCGGGACCTGCTCAACCCGGCGCCGGGCACGCTGCCCAACCCGCGGCTCAAGCACATCCTGGGGCTGGCCGACCACTTCGGGCTGGCCGACGACGACGGCCCGCAGGCGGCGTACTTCCTCGACGACCGGCTCGCCGCCGACGTCGACGCGGAGCTGGCCGACCTGATGGCGCTGCGGGACGCCGGGGTGGTCGAGTTCGTCACCCGGGTGGCCGCGCACGCGCCCGCCTGGAGCCCTGAGCTGCGCCGCCAGGCGGTGCGGGCGATCGCCCAGGCCATGGAGTCCGGGGACGCCCGGTGGGTCTTCCCGCTGACCAGGGAGCGTCTTTCCACGGAGTAGGAGGCGTCGAGATGCCGTACCAGGCGGAGCGCCGTGCCACGAGGGTGCGGGCATGGGCGGGCTGAGCCGCCAGCGGCGCCGCGCGCTCGGCGACCAGGTCGTCGCACGGCTCGCCCTTCCTCCGTCCGCGACCTACCGGGACGCCTGCCAGCGCGTCGGCGCGATGATGGGCGAGCTGCTCGGCGCGCAGGTGGAGCTGCGGTTCATCGCGCTGCACAACACCCCGTTCAGCGGGGCGACGGTCCGCCGCGCGGACGGGACCTACGTGGTGTTCTGCGCCCGGTCGCGGTCCTGGTACCACCGGCTGGGCATCCTGCTGCACGAGCTGGCGCACGTCCTGCTGGGGCACGAGCCGGTGTCGCTGAACGAGCGGTCCGGGCTGAGCCGGCTCACCCCGCACCTGCCGGGCAAGATGGCGCGGATCCTCGCCGGGCGCACCAACCACGTCGGTGAGGACGAGCGGCAGGCCGAGGAGCTGGCCGACCACCTGCTGGAGCGGCTCACCGAACGGCGCGGGCCCGAGCGCGAGCGGCCCGCCGCCGAGGCCGCGCCGCACGTCAGGCGGATCGCCGAAGGACTGGCGCACTATCCGACCGACAGCCGTCCCTGAGCGGGATTCTCAGCGTTTCATACTGGGGTGGAATTTCTCCGGCATATCTCCCATATGAGTTGAAGTCCGCCGGGTCCGGAACTACGCTGCTGCCGCAACGGATCTGCTGCCGTCCCGGCCGTGGGAGCTCACCGACCATCGCAGTACGGGGACCAAGAGACATGGCACTACCTGTCGCCCAGCGCCCTGCGCGGGGCCTGCCGGAGTTCGACCTGTCCCGGCCCAATGCCGCCCGGATCTGCAACGTCCTGCTGGACGGCAAGGACAACTTCGAATCCGACCGGGCCGCCACCCGGGAGATCCTGCGCTGGGCTCCCGAGATGCTCACCCTCGCCCGGGGCAACCGCGATTTCCTGCGGCGCGCGATTCGGCACCTGACCGGCGAACCCGCGATAGCCCAGTTCCTCGACCTGGGCACCGGAATGCCGACCTGCGAGAACGTCCACGACATGGCGGCCCGGCACCACACCTCCCCCCGGGTGGTGTACGTCGACAACGACACCGTCACCGTCACGCACGCGCGGGCCCTGCTGGACAACGGGGGCAGCGCGGTGGCGATCCAGGGCGACGTCCGCGAGCCCGCCCGCATCCTCGACGACCCGCAGGTGACCGCCACGCTCGACTTCGAGCGGCCGGTGGCGGTGCTGCTGTCGTCGGTGCTGCACTTCGTGCCGGACGCCGACGACCCCGCCGGGATCGTCCGGACCTTCCTGGAGCGGCTCGCCCCCGGCAGCGCCCTGGTGATCAGCCACCTGTGCGGGGAGCACGCCGACCCGCGGGCCGTGGCGGCCGTCGAGGAGGTGTACGCCGGGACCGCGACCCCGCTGGCCGTCCGCGGCCGCGACGAGATCGCCGCGTTCTTCGACGGCTGGGAGGTGCGGGCCCCCGGCGTGGTGGACGTCGGCTACTGGCCGCTGTCCACCGAGCGGCGCTCCCGCACGGCCCTCACCCTGTACGGCGGGGTCGCGCACCGCCGTCCGGCACCGTCGTCCTGGGTCTAGAGGGAGACCGGGGCGGTGTCGGGTCCGCGCACGCGGGCGACGGCCTGGTCCACGAGGGGCGACCGGGCGAACGCGCGGGCGACCTGGCACCACCACTCCAGTTCCAGGTCGATGTCGTTGCCGTCGCGTTCGTCGTGGACGTGCGCGGGGGCCCCGGCGCTGCGTGCGCCCGCCCGCCATGCCTCCAGGGCGACCCGCAGCTGGGTGGCCTCGACCAGCGTGGCCAGCTCCTCCTCCGGGAGGTCCCGGCCGGCCAGCCCGTGGACGACCTCCTCGACGGTGGCGTCGAACAGCGGCGCGAGCGCCCACCGCCAGTCGCTCAGCTCGATGATGGCCCGGCGGATGCGGTGCTGGAGGTCGAGCCTGCGGCCCCGCGCGACGAAGACCACCGACGGGTCGACCTCGGTGAGCGCCCGGTGCAGCGAGCGCAGCGTCCGGAACCTCGCCGCCCGCCGCACCGCCCGCCGTACCCGGGGCCAGCGGGGCCCGTACACCGGGACGACCATCGCCGCCGCCAGGAAGAAGCAGCCGAACGGGGCGCCGACCACGGAGGCGGCCGACCCGATCGGGTTGAGGGCGTCGGTGCCGAACCAGTTCCCCGCCAGGGACACCAGCCGGACCAGCGAGTAGACCGACAGCACGACGCCGAACCCGGCGTACATCCGCAGGCCCCGGCGCAGGTACGGCAGCCCGGCGTAGTCGGGGTGCCGGGCCCAGCCGAAGCACCAGCGGGCCAGGATCGTCGACCCGGCCAGCGTGGAGGTGTAGTAGACGGTGTACGACACCGCGACGGTGGGCTGCCGGGCGTAGTAGTAGGGGTAGTCGATGGTGCGCTCGACCGGGACGTCCGACAGCACGAACAGCACGCTGATCACCGTGACCAGCAGCGAGTACCCGGCCAGCACCCAGCGCAGCCGGGGCCAGGCCAGCGAGGTCGGGTAGCGCCACAGCAGCGCCAGGATCAGGAACAGCGCCGCCAGCCCGGACAGGCAGATCGCCGCCACCAGTTCGGCCAGGTTGGTGACGCCGGTGACCCGGTTGATCCAGGCGGCGGCGGCCGGGGAGGCCGACCACAGGGTGGCGCCGAAGAAGAAGACCGTGCCGCACAGCGCCCAGAGCCGGGCGTTCCCCCACTGCGAGCGCAGGTGGCGCAGCTTGTAGACGAAGATCGCGGTGAGGACTGCGGCACAGAACGGAAAAGCCAGGTTTCTGATCATCGTCCCTCCGACGCCGCCGGGACCGGCCCCCGGCGGCCGGTCGCCGGGGGTGGTCCCACGATTCACGATTCGCCGTAATCCCGCCAGCGATATGACATACTCGCGCGCTCGTGGTCGGAACGCCTGTCAGTGTCCGATGCCGGACGCCTCCCGCAACGCGGCCTTGTCGACTTTACCGGTAGGCAGCAAAGGCAATTCCGGGAGGATCTCGATCCGTTTCGGGACCTTGTAGTCGGCGAGCCGTTCCCGGCAGTGCGCCCGCAGCGCGCCGGGATCGGCGGACGCCTCCGGCCGCGGGGTCACGAACGCGACCCCGACCTCGTGGAACACCGGGTCGGGCACCGCGACGACCGCCGCCGAGGCGACCTCCGGGTGGGCTTCCAGCACCAGTTCGATCTCCCGGGGGTAGACGTTGTAGCCGCCGGACTTGAACATCTCCCGGAGCCTGCCGACGAGGGTGAGGTTACCGTCGGGGCGCTCCACCGCCAGGTCGCCGGTGCGCAGGAACCCGTCGTCGGTGAACGCCTGCGCGGTCGCCTCGGGCAGCCCCAGGTAGCCGCTCATCAGACATGGGTTACGGAGCTGGATCTCGCCCGGCGTGCCGGGAGGGACCACCGCGCCGTGCTCGTCCACCAGCCGCAGTTCCAGCCGGGGGTCGGGTCGGCCGATGGTGGTCGCCAGGGTCTCGTCGTCGGCGTCCGGGTCGTTGTAGGCCACCGCCACGCAGGATTCGGTCAGCCCGTAGACGGTGGTCAGCCGGGCCCCGGTGGTCCGCAGCCGCGCCACCGCCTCGCGCGGCATCGGCGCCCCGCCCCAGCCGATCATGACCAGTGAGGACAGGTCGGCGGCGGCGAACTCCGGCCGGTCCAGGACGAGCTGGAACATGGTGGGGATCTGGCCCCACAGCGTGATCCGGGCGCGTTCGATGACCGCCGGGACGGCCGCCGGGTCGAAGTCCTCCATGAAGCAGGCCGCGCCGCCCATCGCCAGCGGCACCGACACCAGGTCCATGACGCCGCCGACATGGCTGACCGGCAGGTTCGCCAGGGCGACCGCGTCGGGGTGGTACTGGCGGGTGGCCTGCAGGCGGCAGCCCTCGGCGAAGGCGCGGTGGCCGATGACGGCCCCCTTGGGCCGGCCGGTCGTCCCCGACGTGTAGACGATCAGCCCCGGTCCGTCCGGCGGGCCGGGATCGGCGGGGGCCGCTCCCCCGTCGCCTCGGGCGAGGAGGTCGGCGAAGGGCACCGCGTCCGGGATGGTCCCGGTCAGCGCGACGGTCTCCCGTACGGACGGTGCCGCCTTGGCCAGCTCCGGCACGTCCTCGGCGTACGACCGGCCGCCGTGCTCGGCGAGGGAGATCAGCAGCACGGGGGCACTGTCGGTCACCACGTGGAGGAGTTCCGGGCGCGTGAAACGGGGGTTGAGCCCGACCCACACGGCCCCGATCCGCGACAACGCCAGGAACAGCGTGAGGAACTCCGGCCGTGGCGTCGTGAGCACGGCGACGCGGTCGCCCGCGCGGACTCCGGAGGCGGTGAGCGCGGCGGCGCAGCGGGCCACGTCGGCGGCCCCCTGCCGGTAGGTGCGGCGGACGCCGCCGAAGTCGTCCAGCGGCGCATCGGGGTGCCGCGCGGCCCAGTGGTCCAGGAAGCCGGACACCCGGTCGGCCTCCGGGACGACGCCCTCGCCGGGCAGGAGGTCACTCACCGGCGGCCTCCGGGTCCACGAAGAGGGTGATCCAGTCGGCGACCATCGCGGGCTCGTCGGTTCCCTCCACCTCCAGGACGTTGCGGGTCAGCACGCGCATCCGGCCGGGCGACTTCTCGTGCGCCTCGACCAGCTCGGCGCGCACCCGGACCCGTTCCCCCGTCAGGACGGGCCGCAGGAAGCGCACCCGGTCGAGCCCGTAGTTGAGGCCGTACGCGCCGCCGAGGTCGAGGTCCAGGTCGCGTTTGTGGAAGGCCACCAGCATCGACAGCAGCAGGAACCCGGAGATCAGCCGCTCGCCGTACGGGTCGTCGCCGGAGGGCGGGCGGCCCAGGAAGTCCGGGCGCAGGAAGGTCGCCTCGGCGAACGCCTGCTCGTCGGCCGCGCCGAGTTCGACCCAGCCGGAGCGGAACAGCTCCTCGCCGACGCGGCCGGGCAGCTCAGCGAGCGTGGACGTCATCGGTGTCCTCCTCTCGGGCCGGGGCGGGCGACGGGTGGCCGATCCGCGCGTACCGGTGGGGGTCGGCGGTCCGCAGCCGCACGGCGTACAGGGCGGCGGCGACGGCCAGCGCGATGACCAGGTACGGCAGCGCGAGGATGACCGGCGCGTCGCTGTGCGCCAGGGTGGAGAAGTTGGCCAGCAGCAGGACGGTCGCGGCCAGCAGCCCCACGACCCCGGCCAGCGGCGCGACCAGCGTCCTGAGCACCGATCCGGTCTGCTCGCGGCGGAAGTACCGCACGATGGCGACGGCCGCGAACGCCTGCAACAGCACGATGCCCAGCGTGGACAGCCCGCTCATGATCGTGACGAGGTTGGTGTACGGGTCGAGCCCGGCGACCGCGAACACCACGATGACCAGCACGGTGAAGCCGGTCTGCGCCACGCTCGCGGCCGACGGGGACCGGTGGCGGGGGTGCACCGCGCCGAGCCGCGCGGGGACGAGTCCGTCGCGGGCCAGCGAGAACAGGTAGCGGCCGGTCGCGTTGTGCGAGGACAGCAGGGAGGCGAACACGCTGGTGATGACCAGCAGCCCGAACACCGCCCGCACGCCCGCGCCGAGGAGGTCCTCGGTGAGGTTGAAGAACAGGTCGCCCTCCTGGGCGTCGGCGGCCTGCCGGGCCTGGTCGGCGCCGATCGCCCCGACGGTGAGCCAGCTCGTCAGCGTGTAGAACAGGCCGATGACCAGCACGGCGGCGTAGGTGGCGCGGGGGACGGCGCGCTTGGGATCCGGGGTCTCCTCGGCGTAGAGCGCGGCCGACTCGTACCCGGCGAACGACCCGAACGCGAACATGAACGCCACGCCGGGGGCCCCGGCCAGCACGGTCCCGGGGTCGAAGGAGGCGCCGACGAAGGCGTCCAGGCCCCGGTCGGCCAGCACCGCGACGTCGAACACCAGCAGCACGGCGACCTCGCAGGTCATCAGCACGGCCAGCACCCGGGCCGACAGGTCGACGTTGCGGTACCCGAGCACGGCCATGACGGCGACGGCGACGGCGCTGTAGGCCCACCAGGGCCCGGGGGCCTCGGCCCCGTCCACGAGGAAGTAGCCCATGCCCCCGGCCAGTGCCGCCACCAGGGCGTTGTACCCGACCAGCGCGAACACCGCCCCGGCGGCGGCGACCGGGCGGCCGAGGCCCCGGGCGATGTAGGCGTAGAAGCCGCCCCGGCCGGTGATCCGGCGGGCCATGGCCGCGTACCCGACCGAGAACAGCACCAGCGTCACGGTCGCCACCAGGTAGGCCCCGGGCACGCCCGCGCCGTTGCCGGAGCCCATGGACAGCGGGACCGTCCCGGCCATCGCCACCAGCGGGGCCGCCGCCGCGACCACCAGGAACACGATCTTGGGCGTGCTCAGCGTCCGGCCGAGTCCCTCGGTCGCGCCGGCGCCCTCAGCATCCACCGTCATCCGCACCTCTCGCGCCTGAATCCGAATGTCTCTCAGATCAGACACGGGCCCGCGAGGTGAGGCAAGACTTATGGGGCAGCAGTGAGCAAATCGTTTCCGATCGGGATTACCCGGCTATTTCAGGCCATACGCCCGGATCACCGTCTGCTCGACGGCGCCGCCCTGGGAATCGGCCAGGGTGGTGCGCAGTGACACATAGGCGCCGCCGGAATTCGGCAGGTCCGCAATCCAGTACTCTCCGCTTCTGCGTACCGTGATATTCGTCCAGGTCGTCCCGTCGTCATAGGAGGCGGCCAGGGTGAGTCGCCGAACCTCCGCACCGGTGGGCAGTCCCTCGGCGGCCATGACGATGGTCTGCGTCGTTCCCCTGCGTGCCCGGTTACGGTCGTCCAGAGCGGTGCGGTGCCGGACGACCGGGAGCGGCGGGCGCTCGTCCCTGGTGCCCCGGGCGGTGAAGGTCCACCGGACGTGCTGCCGGACGGCCAGGTCCGACCAGGGGGCCCGGCGGTGGGCGTCCACGGTCAGCGTGTGCGTCCCGGCCTCGGGCTGGACCATGATGTCGCCCGTGCCCGGCAGATCGGTGGTGGCGACGACCTCGCCGCGCGCGTTCCGCAGAACGGTGCTGCCGGTCATGTGCGCGTAGGGGCCGATCTGGCTGCGGGTCCCCCAGGAGGACAGCATCGGGACGAACAGGTCCGGCTCGCCACCGGGGTCGGCGCCGGGGTTCCAGCCCGCCGTGCTGGCGGCGGGCCCGAACGGCGCGGTGTTCCACCGGAGCGTGTACGAGCCCGGACGGGGGAACCGCGTTCTGCGGTTCGTCATGTCGGTGTTCTCCCACCCGAAATCGCAGTCGGGTGTCGTGATTCCGTGGTCGAGCGACCACTCGACACCGGGCGTGTAGTACTCGGTCCGGGTGGCCGGAAGTGCCCCCAGCTCCGTGTACAGATGAACGGACAGGCCACCGAACAAAGCGCCCTGATGCGTGCCGCCGCACGCGGAAAGCCCCTGTGTCCCGTATCGGACACGGACGGCGGCCAGCTCACTCGTACGGGCCTTCAGCGACAGGTCGTCCGGAATGCCCGGGAAAGTCCAGGCCAGGTTGTAGACGTACGGGCTCCCGTTCGTCGCGCCGTTCCTGGTGAACTGCGCCTGCACACCGAACGCGAGACCGGGCGCGGCGGCCGGGGTGACGTAGTCGTTCAGATCCATCATGGCGAGCCCGATCGCCTGGCCTCCGACCTTCTGCTCCAGGAGGGCGACCCCGCCGGTCGGCCGGGCGTCGGCGCGGTCCACCGACGCCGACAGGCGCACCGCCCGGCGCGCGTCCAGGACGAGCCCGGCGTCACCGTCGACGGTGTGGTCCGGCAGGAACACCAGGGTGCTGGACCGGCTGCCGTCCGCCTCCGGGGTCCGTACGCGGACCTGCACGATGTAGTTCCCGGCGGGCAGGTCTCCGGTCGCCGTGCCGTCGGTGAGCTCGGCGAAGTACCAGTCACCGCCGTCGAGCGGGATGAAGTAGACCACCTCCGCGTCGGCCGTCGCGGGTGGCAGGCCCCGCCGGTCGAGCACGCTGATGGTGCGCCGGTGGGCGCCCGCGACGCTCCGCGCGGACATCCGGCGGAGGCGTTCGCGGCCGGTGCCGGGCCGCGCGGGGTCGAGCCCGGCCGGGTAACGCGAGGTGTCGTACCGGGGGTGCGCGGGGGCGGGCGACGGTGGTGGTCCGGATCAAGGGGTCTCCTCCCACAGGGGTCACCCTTACTCGCCGGATCAGCGCCGGACGGTTCCCGGTTTCCGATCATCTCGGCGGATCGGCGGTAGCGTGCGGGCATGAGGGACGATCGGGACCTGGCCGGGCAGGTCGGATTCGCGGCGGGCCTGGGGGCCCTCGGGGGCGCGGCGCTGACCGGCCGTCGGGGGCGGCGTGCCGGGCTGGCGGGCGCGGTCGCGGGGGCGGCCGGTCTGGCGGC
>DATADI010000264.1:0-6561 GCA_036258615.1 Thermomonospora sp.
GGCCGGTCGGTGTTCGACCAGCTCTCCAAGACGCACACCACCGACCTGGCGTTCGGGTTCACCGAACGGCAGATGGCCTTCTACGAGGGCGACACCTTCACCAACCTCGGCGACCACCGGGCGGGCGACGAGGTGCTCAGCCGGGCCCTGACCCTGTACGCGCCCAACGACTGGGTCGACCTCACCCTCGTGCGGCTCGACCGGGCCTCCTGCCGCCTGCACGCCGGGCATCCGGACGCGGCGCTGGACGCGGCGCGGGAGGCGATCGACGAGCTGCCCGCCGACCACCGCTCCGACATCCTGGTGCACCGGGCCCGTCAGCTCGGCGCGGCGGTGGAGCACCGGCACGGCGAGATCGCCGGGCTGCGCGGCTTCTACGAGGCGCTGGCCGCGCCCGCGGTCTCCGGCCCGGCGCACCGGCCGGCGCGGCAGGTCTGAGGATGGCCGCGCTCGACCACGCCGCGGGACCGCTCCACCGCGAGCACCGCGACCCGCCCCGCTGGCGTTACCGCGACCTGGTGATCCGGCGGTACACGCCCGCCGACCACACCGCCGTGCTCGACCTGCACCGCACCGGCCTGGCCCGGGTGGGGCTGCGGCCCGGCGACGGCGTCTACTACGAGCACGACCTGTTCCGCATCGGGGAGATCTATCTCGACCGGGGCGGCGAGTTCGTGGTGGGGGAGCGGGAGGGGCACGTCGTCGCCATCGGCGGCCTGCGCCGCGCCGACATCATCCCCTGCGGCGTCACCCGCGCCGAGGGACTCCCCGGTGACGACGGCGAACGGTGGATGCTGCAGGCCCCCGCCTCGGAGACGGCCGAGATGGTGCGCCTGCGGGTACGCCACGACCTGCAACGCCGGGGGTACGGCTCGGCGCTCGTGCGGGCCCTGGAGACGCGCGCCGCCGAGCTGGGGTACCGGACCCTGCACTGCGACACCACCGAACTCCAGGTCCCGGCGATGGAGCTGTACCGCGGCTTCGGCTGGCGGGAGACGCGCCGCGAGGTCATCGGCGGCATCGTCACCGTGTACTTCGAGAAGACCCTGTCCTAGCCGGCGTCCAGGACCCCGGCGGCGAACTGCATCAGCGGCAGGCGGCGGCGCCTGATCCGGCGGAACCCGCGGTCCTCCAGGGCCCGCACGACCTCCCGGTCGTCGAACACGGTGACCCCGGCGAGCCGTCCGGCCAGGTGGGCGGCCTCGTCGGCGACCGGGAGGCCGGGCCGCCGGGTGGTCAGGATCGCCAGCCGCCCGCCGGGCCGCAGTACCCGGGTCATCTGGTCCAGCGCCGCCCAGGGGTCCTCGAACAGGTACAGGCCCCCGAAGCAGCACACCGCGTCGAACACCCCGTCCCGGAACGGCAGGTGCACCGCGTCGCCCCGGACGTATCCGACGGTGCCGGGTGCGGGTTCGGCGACGGCCTTGGCGAGCATGGTCGCCGAGGCGTCCAGCCCGACGACCAGGCCGCCCGGTCCGACGCCCTCGGCCAGCGCCCGTGTCACGTTCCCGGGGCCGCACGCCAGGTCCAGCACCACGGCGTCGGGCTTGCGGGGCTCGCCGGGGCGGCCCAGGCCCAGCCAGCGGCGGGCCAGGGCGTTCTCCTCGGCGGTGTCCGGGCCGACCGGCCAGCCCTTGGCCAGGTTGAAGCCGATCGGCCGCCAGAACCGCTCGTAGACCCGGGGGAGCAGCGAGGACTGCATGAGCCGCTGGGTGAAGGTCGGCGCGGGCTCGGCGGCCGGGCCCAGCAGGTCGAGGTACCCGGTCGAGACGTCCGGATCCGCCGGAGGTGCGTCGAGGAGCTCCGCGATCCGCTCGTGCACACTGCGCTGTCCTACGGCCGTCGCGCTCATCCCCCTATTGGATCACCGCATCGGGTGCCGTACCGACACGTTCCCCCGCAGAAGTGACCTACTTCTCATTCCGCCGAGTCGTCCAGGCGCAGGCCCGTGTGCGCGGCGAGGAACGACAGCGTGTCGGCCGAAAGCTCCACCGAACGGCTCACCGCCCGTGCCGCGTGCCCCACCTCGGCCTCGTTGCGCAACAGCACCGGCCGGGGGGACGAGGTCGCGTGCTGGAGCGCGGCGCACATCTTGCGGGCGTGCAGCGGATCGACTCGGGTGTCGCCCTCGAACACGGTGAACAGCGTGGCCGGGTACGCCACACCCTCGCGCACGTGGTGGTACGGCGAGTACGCCAACAGCCACTCCAGCTCCTCGGGGACCTCGGCGGAGCCGTACTCGTCGTTCCAGGTCTGGCCGAGCCCGAACCGCTCGTACCGGACCATGTCCAGCAGCGGCGCCGAGCACACCGCCGCCGCGTACAGGGAGGGGCGCTGCGTGATGGCCGCGCCGATGAGCAGCCCGCCGTTGGAGCCTCCGGAGATGCCCAGCCGGTCGGCCGTCGTCCAGCCGTCGGCGATGAGCTTCTCGGCGGCGGCGTGGAAGTCGTCGAAGACGTTCTGCTTCTTGTCGCGCATCCCGTCGCGGTGCCACTGCTCGCCCTCCTCCGAGCCGCCCCGCAGGTTGGCGATGGCGTACACGCCGCCCGCCTCCGCCCAGGCGAGCACCCCCGCCGAGTACGACGGCGTGAGGGAGACGTTGAAACCGCCGTACCCGTACAAAACCGCCGGGCGCGGGCCGTCGGCACCGGGCCGGGCGATGACGAGCATCCGCACCGGGGTGCCGTCCTTGGAGGTGTACGTGATCTGGCGGGTCTCCACCTCGGGGACGTCCACCGTGCCCGGAGCCGACGCCCACAGCGAGGTCTCTCCGGTGAGCGCGTCATAGTGCCGGATCGACACGGGCGTGACGTTGTCGGTGTAGGCGAACCAGACCTCGTGGCCGCCCTCGGGTCGTCCGACGAGGCCGCCGATGGTGCCGAGGCCGGGAGTGGGGACCTCGCCGATGCGTTCGCCGGTGGCCAGGTCGTGGACGGTGATCTCGCTGAGGGCGTGCCGGGTCCAGCCCGCCAGCAGCCGGGGCCGTTCCAGTTCGGGGCCGTCCAGGATGGCGTAGTCGGTCAGCACCGCCTCGGGGTCCTCGGGGACCAGCTCGCGCCAGGACCCGTACGCCAGGTCGGCGGGGTCGGCGACGCACAGCCGCCCGCGCGGCGCGTCCCGGTCGGTGAACACGTACGCGCGCCCGTCACGGCCGACGTGCACGCTGGTCTGGGCGTCCACGCCGCTCTGCACCACGGTGAGGGCCGGGGACTCCAGCGGGGACGCCGTCAGGTCGGCGATCCACACGTCGGTCCGGGGCGCGGTGCCCTGCGAGGCCGACACCACCAGCCACCGGCCGTCGCGGCTGACGCCCACGCCGTAGTACTCGGTCTTGTCGCGGCCCTCCCCGAACACCAGCGTGTCGTCGGCGTCGGGGTCGGAGCCCACCCGGTGGAGGTAGACCCGGCGGTGGTACTGCTCCTCCCCCTCGGGGACCTCACCCGGAGGCAGCCGCCGCACGTAGTAGTAGGCGGCGGGCTCCCCGTCCCGTTCGGGGAGCCAGGCGATCGGCGAGTACCGGGCCCGCTCGATGGGGCCCTCGACGCGCTCACCGGTCGCCACGTCCAGGACGTACAGCAGGGACTCCTCGTCGCCCCCCTGGGAGAGCAGGTACGCCAGCAGGCGTCCCTCCTTGTCGGGCGACCAGCCGTCGAGCGTGGTCAGCCCGGACGGGTCGATCTCCATGGGGTCGATGAGGACCCGCTCGTCCCCGCCCGGGTCGACGGTGTACAGGACGGCGTGCTCCTGGTCGGCGGTACGGCGGGTGAAGAACCGCCGCTCGCCCCGCCAGATCGGGGTGCCCACGCTCCCCGCCCGCAGCAGCTCCGCGATGCGCTCACGGAGCCGTTCCCTGCCCGGCAGCGTCTCCGCCACGGAGCGGAACAGCTCGTCCTGCGCCGTCAGCCACTTCTTGGTCTCCAGACCGTCCGGATCCTCCAGCCACCGGTACGGATCGGGGATCCGGTGGCCGTGCAGCTCGTCGACGATGTCCTGGCGGGGCGCGGGCGGGTACTGCGGACGGTTCATGGACCGAACCCTATGCGCCCTCCTGGGGGCTCAGTTCCCGCCGAAGGGGTTCGCCGGGGGCGCGCCGATCTGACCGGCGGGCGGCGGGGTGATCTTGGCGGTGCCCCAGTCGGAGTACGTGATGACGGCGTGGGTGTCCTTACGGGCGGGGAACGTCACCGAGTACTTGTGCGGCACGCCCTGCGCGTCCACCCAGTACTCGTAGGTCGCGGGCTGTCCCTTCATCGCCGCACCGAACCGGCGGGCCAGGTCCTCGGCCTGCGCGTCGGTCACGACGTCGGGCTTGGCCTGGGTCTTACCGGTGGCGATGTCGCTGACGATGGACCAGTGCTCGGTCACGAACGCCTTGCGGTCGATGCCCTGCAGGGCCTTGGGAACGTCGACCTTGATGGTGTAGCGGACGGTGTCGGCGGCGCCCACCTTCTCGGGCTTGGTGGCGGTGATGGTGCCGCCCGCGGCGATGAGGGCCCGCTGCTCGGCGGAACGGAGGATGCCCTCGGCCACCGTGAGGGTCGCGCCGAACAGCTTGGCCCCGAAGTGGTTCGGCGGGTACTTCACCCACGGCTTGCCGGGCTGCTCGCCGTCCTTGCTGTAGATGCCGTCCTTGAGCCTGAGGACGTGGGTGGGGCCGTCGGCGTCCCGTGAGACGAGTTCCATCTCACGGGCGCCGTTCAGGGTGGACAGGGTGAAGGTGCCCTGGAGTTCGCCCTCGGCGGCGAGTGACGCCCGGACCGACTTCTTCTCGTTGAACGTCCGCTGCACCACCCCGGCCAGGTCCGTCACGGTGAGCTTCTTGGGGGCGCCGCCGTCGCCGCCGCCACCGCCCGCGCCCGGGTCCTTGCCGTCGTCGCCGGAGCCGCAGGCGGCCAGGGAGAGGCCCAGTGCGGTGACGAGGGCGAGCAGGGTGGGAGCACGCATGAAGGGTCCTTGGGGTGATCGGCGACAGGGGGAGGTCAAGTTACCAGTGAGTCGAGAACCGCGCGGCGACGTGACCATCTCGGTCTGCCGCGATAAACGTGATGTCGATCACGATCTCACGTTCCGGTGAGGGGGATGCGCCGGGACGGCGGCCACCGGCCGGGGAATTTATGGGGTAGCGGGAACGGCGGCCCAGCAGCCACACTGATTTCAGCTCGATTGCCCCTGGGGAGGCCCACATGACGGGTGCGCAGGTGCCGGAATCCATACTCGAGCCTCGGCGTGGCAGACGCGGGAGCGGTAACGCCGGGGCGACAGGAGTGCGCGGGTCGGTGGAGGGCGTCTGATGCGGCAGGTCCTCCTCCTCAACGCATCGTACGAGCCACTCACCACGCTCCCGCTGCGGCGGGCCGTGTGCCTGGTCCTCCGCGAGAAGGCCGAGATCGTCCACCACGACTCCTCCGGGGCGGTGCTGCACTCGGCCACGATGGCGATCGAGGTCCCGTCGGTGATCCGCCTGCGCCGGTACGTGCGGATCCCGTTCCGCACGCGCGTCCCCCTGACCCGGGCGGCGCTGATGCGGCGCGACAACTTCCGGTGCGCCTACTGCGGACGCCGCGCCGAGACCATCGACCACGTGATCCCGCGCAGCCGGGGCGGCAAGCACACCTGGGAGAACTGCGTCGCGTCCTGCTCGCCGTGCAACCACCGCAAGGCCGACCGGCTGCTGGAGGAGCTCGGCTGGGTCCTCAACGTCACCCCGGTCGTGCCCCGTGGCGCGCACTGGCGGCTCATCGGCGTGGCCGGGGACGGCGACCCCCAGTGGGCCCCCTACGTCACCGAGTCGGCCGCCTGAGGCTCCCCGCCGCGCTCCCGGGCGGCCTATCCTGGTGCCGTGCCACGCTATGACTTCCGCTGCCGATCCTGCGGGTCGACCTTCGAGGTCTCCCGTCCGATGAGCGCGTCCGCCGACCCGGCGACCTGCCCGGCGGGCCACGACGACACGGTGCGGCTGCTGTCCACGGTCGCCGTCACGGGCCGCGGCACCGGCTCCGGCCCCGCGCCGTCCGCCCCGTCCGGGGGCGGGTGCTGCGGCGGCGGCTGCTGCGGCTGACCTGCGGGCGGTACGGCATCCTGGCGGCATGCCAGAACTGATCGAGAGGCCGTCCCGGGTCACGGCGGCGGGCGAGCCACCCAAGCTCATCGACGAGTACGTCGGCGCGGTGAACACCGGGGAGGCCCGGCTCAGCGTCGCCCACATGCGCAGCCCGTCCGGCTGGTCGGAACCGGGGCAGCGCCCGGAGTTCGACGAGTTCACGGTGGTGCTGCGCGGCACCCTCACCGTCGAGCACGAGCACGGCGTCCTGGAGGTCGGCGCGGGGCAGGCCGTCCACACCCGGCCCGGCGAGTGGGTGCGGTACAGCTCGCCCGGTCCCGAGGGCGCCGAGTACGTCGCCGTGTGCCTGCCCGCGTTCTCCCCGGACACCGTCCACCGGGATGGGTGAACCCTGACCTGACGGTGCTTGACGGCGGAGGCGGGCTGGGATTGTCTCGCGTTCATGATCTCGCGCTCGCGTAGGAGACCGGGGCGGCGGCCCGTCGGCGCCGCCGCGCTGG
>DATADI010000265.1:0-5446 GCA_036258615.1 Thermomonospora sp.
TGGCCGAGCTGACGGTGCTAGCAGCCCGTCAGCTCGGATGGCGTAAGTCCAGCCACTCGGGTGACAACGGTGGCGACTGCGTGGAGTTGGTTGAGCTGCCGAGTGTCGTCGCCGTCCGTGACAGCAAGAACCCGGACGGCCCCGTCCTGGCGTTCACCCGCGGCCAGTTGACCGGGCTGATCAACTCCATCAAGAACGCCTGACCCGCCTAAGCCGTACGGCCCGGGAGGACACCGTCCTCCCGGGCCGTACGCGTTCCCGAAGGCCACGACAAGCGGCGACAAGCGGCCCCAAGCACGAGGCGGCGGCCCCCTCGGAACCCCAGCCGGACCGGGGCCGTCCGGGCCGGTGAGCGCCGCATCGCCCGGCGCCCGGGTCGTGTTGCGCGGCGGGCGGCCACCAGGTCGCAGGGAGGCTGGTGGTGACTTGGCCCGGCCCGGGGGGCGGGGTGACACTGGACAGACGCGGCGGCCACAACCGGGGGGTGTCGGTGATGTCGCGGTTGCTGCCCACGATCGAGCTGTCCGGGCCCGAGGGCTTCGAGGCGTTCCGGGACCGGCTGTGGCACGCACGGCTGTCGATCCGCGCGGAGACGCCCGAGCCGGGGGAGTTCGCCACGCGCTGGAAGTCCGCCCGGTGGGGCGGCCTGGAGATCGCCCGGATCAGCGCCCACCGCGCGACGCCGGTGGAGTGCGTCCGGACGCCCTCGGCGATCAGCCACGGCGACCCGGACGTCTACGTCCTGCTCGTCCAGGTGGCGGGGCGTACCACCGTCGTCCAGGGCGACCAGGTGCACGTGCTGGACCCGGGGCGGATGGCCGTGGTGGACACCACCCGCCCGTTCAGCGACATCAAGAGCGCGGGGTGCGTCGAGCGGCTGCTCGTGTCGTTCCCCCGGGCCGCGCTGGGGCTGCGGGCCGACCAGGTCGCCGCGCGGCTGGCGGGCCGGGCGCTGCCCACCGGGCACGGCGTCGGGCCGCTGCTGGTGCCGCTGCTGGCCGCCATGAACGACCACGCGGGCGGTTCGCCGCCGGTCGCCGAGTACGCCGCGGGCAGCGCGCTGGACCTGCTGTCGGTGTTCCTCGCCGACCTGCTGGACACCGCGACCGGCCGGGACGACGCGCTGCGGCGGACCCTGGTGCTGCGCGCCAAGGCCCACATCCGCGCACACCTCGCCGACCCGGACCTGTCCCCGCCGACGGTGGCCGCCGCCTGCCACGTGTCGGTACGGCACCTGCAGAAGCTGTTCGCCGAGCAGGGGCTGACGGTGTCGGGGTTCATCCGCGGGGAACGGCTGGAACAGGGGCGGCGGTGGCTGGAGACCACCGGGAGTTCGATCACCGAGATCGCCCACCAGTCCGGCTTCCGCGACTCGGCGCACTTCAGCCACGCCTTCAAGGCCGCCTACGGCGTCAGCCCCCGCGCCCACCGCCTCCCTGACGGGCGGCCGTAGCGCAGGGGTCAGCGTTCGCGGGCGCGGCGGCGGAGTTCGTCGGCGAAGTCGCCAAGGCAGTCGGCGAGCTGCCGGTCGTCGAGCTGGTCGAGGGGCTTGCCGCAGTCGGTCGTCCCGCCGGGGGAAGGCCGTTCGCCGCCGGTCTTCGGCGGCTGCTCGCGGGTGCCGACGGTCACCGTCCGGGGCTGGAACTGGTCGTCGGCGGACAGATCCATGTAGAAGATCGTCTGCCCGTTCTGCACCCCGTACACCCGCCAGGTCCCGCCGCCGAGCGGGATGTACTGCTCCAGCCGCCCGCCGGAGTTGAGGAAGTTGGCGTGGGCGCTCCCGGCGGCGGTCAGGACGTTGACCGCCTTGGCGTGCATGGCCGCGAGGTTGACCACGTCCCGCCCGCCACGCGCCGGGACGTGGATGTCGTAGCGGTTGAGACGCCCGCTGACGGCCTCGTCGGCGCGCATGATCCCGTACGCCACGAACGACTGGGACTTGCTCTTGCGGGGCGTCAGCGGCGTCACGTAGTACAGCCGCTTGTCGTGCCCGCGCAGGAGGTACTCGCCGGGGTTGGCCTTCTGGGTCTCGAACGTCGTCTGCACGAACCCGAACCCCTCGTCGCGGTGCCGCCGCCCGGCGGCCCACTGCGCGGCGTCCCACTGCCGTTCGGCCAGCACCTTCGGGATGACGGGACCCGGGAACTCACCCGGACGGACCCGGGCGTGATGGCTCATCGCCGGGCGGCCGTCGGCCGAACCCCGCACGACGATGACGCCGCCGGACGTGAGCACGGTCCGGCCGTGGTAGCCGATCTCGCGCAGCGCCGGGATCACGATGACCGGGCGGTCCTTCTCGCAGTAGCCCCACACGTCGGTGTCGGCGTAGGTGAGGTCGGGGAACCGCTCGGCGAGCCGGGCCCGCAGGCTGTGCCGCCCGTTCCGGTCGAACCGGCGGTTCAGCCGGTAGCCGCCGGTGTAGCGGCAGGTCCGTGCGGAGTTGGTGGTGCCGTCCCAGGTCGCCACGCCGTGACCGTGCAGGATCGCCGACCACTGGCCGGTGTTCGGCGTGGCCCCCCACTGGTAGGTGAGGGTGGGCTCGAAGACGTCCACACCGGGGACGAGCGACGCGGCGCTGTTCATCGCGGTCACCGCCGACGCCAGCGAGGAGGTGCGCGACTCCCACCGCAACCCGGACAGCGTGTCGTCGACCACCACGCAGGACGGCACGTCGTGGCCTCCGACACGGTCGCAGCCCGGCCGCCCCGCACGTGACCCCTCCAGCAGCCGGGCGAGCGCGTCGGGCGGATCGCTCAGGCTCGGCACATGGAACACCGTGGCCGCGTTGTAGTAGCGCGCCGCCTCCTTGTCGTTGTCCCACACCGCCACCGGCAGCGCCCACACCGCCACGAGCGCCAGCGCGACCGTCGTGACGAGTGCGGGCGCGACGGCGGGGTCGGCGAAGTCGGTCATGTCGTCGTCGTACAGGAACACGCCGATCGAGATCGCCAGCCCGATCGCGATCCACAGCCAGAGCCAGCCGGTGGGCCATCCGTCGGGCCACCCGTTCCGGAACATCCACAGCCGCAGCGTCTGGCGGAACGCGACGCCCTCGGCCAGCACCGCCAGGGCCGCCCAGAACAGTCCGAGGAGCAGCGGCATCCACAGCCAGACGATGGCCAGAATCCCCAGTCTGCGCGCCGTCATCGCATCCTCCTTGGGGGAAGGAGACCCGTTTGTCCGACGCGCGGCGGGTGAGCGGGGTTCCGGACGGGGCGTCACACGTCGCGGCGGTGGACCACCCACATGGCGAGGAGGGCGGCGGCCAGCGGCCAGGCCACGAGGACGATCCAGCCCTCGGTAAGGGTCACCGGGTACTTGTCCGGGACGAACGGGGGCTTGGCGGGGTTGCGGACGAGGGCCTCCCACGCCGACTGCGGCATCGCGTTCCCGATCTCCTTGACCCACCGGTACGTCTCGCCCCGGAACAGGTTCGGGAGCAGGGCGAGCACCCCGACGACCCCGACGACGGACCCGGCGGCGTTGCGGACCAGCGCGCCGAGCGCCATGCCGACCAGCGCGCACACCGGCGCGAGCAGCGCGGACGCCGCGACCGCCCGCAGCGCGCCGGGCGCGCCGATCGACCGCCCGATGCCGTGCTCGGCGTAGATCGCCTGGGTCAGGCCGAACGAGGCCCCGGCGACGAGCGCGCCGAACACCGTCATGACCGCCGCGACCACCGTGACCTTCGCCGCGACCACCGCACGGCGCGCGGGCACGGCGGCGAACGTCGTGCGGATCAGCCCGCTGGTGTACTCGCCGAACACCGCGATGGCCCCGACGCTCCCGGCGAGGATCACCAGGATCAGGAACGCGTCCGGCACGAACGCCGCGTGGAACGGGTCGAGGAACGCGGCCTGCGACGCCGGGTCGCCGCTGTTGTCGATGAGGTCGGAGTTGGATCGCGCGGAGTTCCCGCAGATCCCCAGGACGACCAGCGCGCCGGTCACCAGCACCCCGTACGTCGAGCGCAGCGACCACAGCTTGGTCCACTCGGCGGCGAGCAGGTCGCGGAACCTGGCCTTGGGCTCGGTGACGGTCATCGGCTCTCCTCGGTGACGTGGTCGGCGTTGCCTGCGGTGAGCTGCATGAACGCCTCCTCCAGGGACGATCCGCGCGTGGCCAGCTCGTGGACGACGACGCCGTGCGCGAAGGCGAGTTCGCCGATGCGGGCGGCGTCGAGGCCCGTCACGGTGCACGACCCGTCGTCCTCCCGCTGTACCGAGGCGCCCTCGGCGGTCAGGACGGCGGTGAGCGCGGCGGGGTCGGACGTGCGGACGTTCACGCTGGCCCGGGTGCCGCGCGCGGCGAACTCCGCCAGCGGCTCGGCGGCGATGAGCCTGCCCCGGCCGATCACGATGAGGTGGTCGGCGGTGTGCTCCATCTCGGTCATCAGGTGGCTGGAGACGAACACTGTCCGGCCCTCGGCGGCCATCCGGTGGAACAGGCCCCGCACCCACAGCACCCCCTCGGGGTCCAGGCCGTTGAGGGGCTCGTCGAACAGCAGCACCGGAGGGTCGCCCAGCAGCGCGGCGGCGATCCCGAGCCGCTGCCGCATGCCCAGGGAGTAGCCGCCCACCCGCCGCCGCGCCACGTTCGCCAGGCCCACCTCCTCCAGCACCTCGTCCACCCGGCGGCGCGGGATGCGGTTGCTGCGCGCCAGCGCCATGAGGTGGGCGCGGGCGCTGCGCCCGCCGTGCACCTCCGAGGCGTCCAGCAGCGCGCCGACGTGCCGCAGGCCACGCGGCCGGTCCCGGAACGGGCGGCCGTCCACGGTGACCGTCCCGGCGGTGGGGGTGTTCAGGCCGAGGATCATGCGGAGCGTCGTGCTCTTGCCCGCGCCGTTCGGACCGAGGAACCCGGTGACGAGACCGGGTTTCACGGTGAAGCTCAGGCCGTCCACGGCCGTCGTGCGGCCGTAACGCTTGGTCAGTTCGATGGCTTCGATCACGGAGCCCACGGTCGCCGAACCGGGGTGCGCGGGACATCGGACCGCCGGTGGCACTTGCCGGGCCGCCCCTCGACCACGGGTGTACACCCGTGGGCCAATGCCCCCGCGCGCGGTCCGCGTCTACGATCACGGCATGCCCTTTCCGCTGTTCAGCCGCCTGCCGGTCGGCGCGTGGACGGCCCTGGCGTGGTGCGCGGGCCTGCTGGTCTCCTACGTGGTGGAGGCCCGGCTGCCGGGGGAGCCGGACGACTTCACGCCCGGGGGGATGCTGTCGGGGCTCCAGGCCGGGCACTGGCTGACGCTGGCGGTCGCCGCCCTGGCGACGGCCAACGGATGCCTCGTGCTGGCCCGCCGCCCGCTGCCGGGCCTGGGGCTGCTGCTGGGCGGCGCGGTCTGCACGGCGATGGCGCTGAACTCCACGGAGATCGCGTTCCAGCAGTTCCTGCCCGCCGAGGTGGCGCTCGCGTACATCGCGGCCACCCGTGACCGGCGCGC
>DATADI010000266.1:0-10810 GCA_036258615.1 Thermomonospora sp.
GGATCGAGCTGGCCCGCGCCCTGGCGGTGCGGCCCCGGCTGCTGCTGCTGGACGAGCCCTGCAACGGGCTCAGCTCCGCCGAGGTCACCGAGTTCGCCGACCTCGTCCGCGGCGTCCGCCGGGACCTGGACGTGACGTTGATCGTGGTGGAGCACCACATGGGCTTCGTCATGGGCACCTGCGACCGGGTCGTCTGCCTGGAGTTCGGCCGCAAGATCGCCGAAGGGACGCCCGGCCAGGTGCAGAACGACCCGAAGGTGCTGGAGGCGTACCTGGGGACGGCGGCGTGACCGGCGAGCCCTTCCTGACCGTGACCGGCCTGCACGCCGGGTACGGCTCCGGCCGCGTGCTGCACGGCCTGAGCCTCACCGCCGGCCGGGGGGAGATCTGCGCGGTCCTCGGCCCGAACGGCGCGGGCAAGACGACCCTGCTGCGGGCCCTGTGCGGCATGGTCCGGGCCTCCGGGACCGTACGGCTGGAGGACACCGACCTGGCCCGGCGGTCCCCGGAGGCCATCGCCCGGTTGGGGGTCGCGCACGTTCCCGAGGGGCGCGGCACCTTCATGCCGCTGACCGTCGAGGAGAACCTGCGGCTCGGGGCGTACGTCCGGCGCGACCGCGACGGCATCGCCGCGGACCTGGAACGGGTCTACGGCTACTTCCCCGTCCTGAAGGCACGGCTGAGGCAGGCCGCGGGGAGCCTCAGCGGCGGCGAGCAGCAGATGGTCGCCATCGGGCGGGCGCTGATGTCGCGACCCCGCCTGCTGCTGCTCGACGAGCCGTCCCTCGGCCTGGCCCCGAAGGTCACCCGGGAGCTGTTCGAGATCGTCCAGACCGTCAACGAGGAGGAACGGACCACCGTGATCCTGGTCGAGCAGAACGCGCACCTCACCCTGGACTTCGCGCACCAGGCCCACGTGCTGGAGACGGGCCGGATCGTGCTGTCGGGCCCGGCCGACCGCGTCCGGGCCGACGAGCAGGTCGCCCGCTCCTACCTCGGGCACGGGGTCTAGCCGTGGCCGACTTCCTCCAGCAACTCGTCGAGGGACTCGGCGCGGGCGCCATCTACGCGAGCATGGCCCTGGCCCTCGTCCTGATCTACCAGTTCACCGGCATCGTCAACTTCGCCCAGGGCGAGCTGGCGATGTTCTCCACCTTCATCGCCTGGCAGTTCGTCGAGGCCGGGGTGCCGTTCTGGGCGGCGCTGGCGATCACGCTGGCGGTGTCGTTCGCGGGCGGCATGCTCATCGAGCGGATCGTCATCCGGCCGGTCGAGGGCGCCCCGGAGCTGACCGTCGTGATCGTCACGCTGGGGCTGTTCATCCTGGTCAACGCCGCCGCCGGGTGGATCTGGTCGTTCCTGATCAAGGACTTCCCCAGTCCCTTCCCGCAGGGCGCGCTCAGGGCGGGCGACGTCGGCCTGAGCTACGCCACGCTCGGCGTGCTGGGCGTGGTGGCGGTCGTCATGGGCCTGCTCTACCTGCTGTTCCGGTACACCAAGATCGGCCTGGGGATGCGCGCGGTGGCGAGCAACCCCGAGTCGGCGCGGCTGGTCGGGATCCGGGTCGGCCGGATGCTGGCGCTGGGCTGGGGGCTGGCCGCCACCGTCGGCGCGGTCTCCGGGGTCCTGGTGGCGCCGCTGCTGTTCCTGGAGCCCAACATGATGGGCGGCGTCCTGATCTACGCGTTCGCGGCGGCGACGCTCGGCGGGTTCGACAGCCCCGGCGGCGCGGTGCTCGGCGGGCTGGTCGTCGGGGTCGCCGAGACCCTGGCGGGCGCGTACGTCGGCGCGGTGGGCTCGGACCTGAAGATCGGGGTCCCGCTGGTGATCATCATCGGCGTCCTGCTGCTGCGGCCCCAGGGCCTGTTCGGACGGGCGGCGGTGGAGCGCGCATGACCACCCGTCCGCTCACCGCGCACTGGCGCTGGATCCTCGTCGCCGTCCTGCCGGCGGCGGCGTGCCTGGCGCCGTTCCAGCTCGCGCCCTTCCGGGTCTTCCAGCTCACCATGGTGCTGGTCTACGCCACGGCGCTGCTCGGCCTGAACCTGCTGGTCGGGCACGCCGGTCAGATCTCCCTCGGGCACGGGGCGTTCTTCGCCGTCGGCGCGTACACCACCGCGGTCATGCTCGACCGCTGGGACACCCCGTACCCGGCGACGCTGCCGGTCGCGGCGCTGGTGACGTTCGTGCTCGGGCTGGGCCTGGGGGTGCCCGCGCTGCGGCTGCGGGGCCTGTACCTGGCCCTGGTCACCATGACCATCGCGATCTTCCTGGTGCCGCTGCTCAAGCGGTTCGAGTCGGTGACCGGCGGCTCCATGGGGCTCACCCTGACCAAGCCCGCCCCACCGTCCTGGAGCGGGCTGGCCGAGGACCAGTGGCTGTACTTCCTGGCCCTCGCGGTCACCCTGGCCTGCACGGTCCTCGCGTACAACCTGCTGCGCAGCCGCGCCGGGCGGGCGCTGCACGCCATCCGCGACAACGAGGCCGCCGCCGAGGTCATGGGCGTCCGGCTGTCCTGGTACAAGACGCTCGCCTTCGCCTGGAGCGCGATGTTCGCCGGGGTGGCGGGCTGCGTCAACACCTGGGTCATCGCGTTCGTCTCACCCGACTCGTTCACCTCGACCCTGTCGATCATGCTGCTCGCCGGCATCGTCGTCGGCGGCCTGGGCTCACTGGCCGGGCCGCTGCTCGGCGGCGCGTTCGTGCTGTACGTGCCGAGCCTGTCGCAGGGGATCAACCGGGCCGCGCCGGGCGTCGTCTTCGGCCTGCTGCTCATCGTCGTCATGGTGGCGGCGCCCACCGGGCTCGCCGGGCTGGCCGGCCGCGCGGGGAGTTCCATCGACCGAATCCTCAGGAGGAGGAGCCATGCGTAATCCGGCGATCCGCGTCACGGCGGTCACCGTGGCCGCCCTGCTCGCGGCGAGTGCCTGCGGCGGACGGCAGGAGGCGGGCGGCACCGTCGCCCAGGGGGAGTGCCGGGGCCAGCAGACGGCCGGCATCACCGGCGACCGCGTCAAGCTCGGCGGCATCTACCCCCTGTCGGGCCCCGCCTCCGCCTACGGGGAGATCCCCAAGGGCGTCAAGGCGTACTTCGACTACATCAACGCCGAGAAGAACGGCGTGAACGGCCGCACGATCGAGTTCATCGTCCGCGACGACGGCTACCAGCCGCCCAAGTCGGTGGAGGAGGCCCGGCGGCTCGTCGAGCAGGAGCAGGTGTTCGCCCTCTTCCAGACCCTCGGCACGCCCACCTCCTCGGCGGTCATGGAGTACGCCAACCAGCGCAAGGTCCCGCACGTGTTCGTCAGCAGCGGGGCCTCCAAGTGGGGCGCCGACCCCGCCAAGTACCCGTGGACGATCGGCTGGCAGCCCAGCTACCTGTCCGAGGGCCGCCTGTACGGCCAGTACCTCAAGCGGGAACGGCCCGACGCCAGGGTCGCCATCCTCTACCAGAACGACGACTTCGGCCGGGACCTGCACGGCGGGTTCACGAAGGCGATCGAGGGCACCGGCATCAAGGTCGTCGCCCAGCAGACCTACGAGGTCACCGACCCCAGCGTCGACCCGCAGATGCGCAACCTCGCCGGATCCGACGCCGACGTCTTCCTCGACATCACCACGCCCAAGTTCGGCTCCCAGGCCCTGGCCGCCGACGCGCGCAACACCGACTGGAACCCGCTGCACATCATCAACAACGTCGCCTCCTCGCCCACCGTCCTCAAGCCCGTCGGCTTCGAGAACGTGCAGGGCATCCTGTCGGCCGCCTTCTTCAAGGACCCCTCCGACCCCCAGTGGGACGGCGACGCCGACATGCGGCTCTACAAGGAGAAGCTCCGGAGGTACGCCCCCGGAACCGACCCGCGGAACCCCTACTACACCCAGGGCTGGGCCGCCGCCGCCAGCATGCACAAGGCACTGGCCGCCATGAAGTGCCCCACCCGCGAGGGCCTCATGGCCTCCGTACGCGACCTCCGCGACGTCCACGGCGACCTCCTGCTGCCCGGCGTCCTGATGAACACCGGAAAGGACGACGCCTACCCCATCGAGTCCCTGCAGATGATGCGCTTCAAGGGCGAACGCTGGAACCTCTTCGGCGAGGTCATCGACACCCGCAAGGCCTTCACCCCCACCCCCGACTGACCGGTCGCCCATCCCGGCGGGGACGCCTTCTCGGCGTCCCCGTTCGCATGTCCCGGGTCGGATTGATGGCGATTTACTCGGGTTAATGGGGATTTATGCTGGATGTCATCGTGTGGGGTGATGTTCGGTCTGCCGCTCCTCCCGGTCCGTTCAGGGATCCCCCCTCCCTGGCCGTGGCGGGCGGCAGAAGGGTTCCCCGCCGATGCGACGACTGCTGTTGGCAGCCGCCCTGGCCGCGATCCTCACCGTCACGATGGCTCCGGCGGCCTCGGCGACGCCGCCGAACATCCCGTCGGCCTCGACCGCCGTGGCCCGGCTCAACGAGCTGACCGTCCGGGCCGAGTCCAACCACTCCTCCTACGACCGCAGCCTGTTCCCGCACTGGATCACCATCTCGGGCACCTGCAACACCCGGGAGACGGTGCTCAAGCGCGACGGCGCGAACGTGGTCACCGACTCCGCCTGCTATCCGGTGTCGGGCTCCTGGTACTCGCCGTACGACGGGGCCACCTGGTACGCGGCCTCCGACATCGACATCGACCACATGGTCCCGCTGGCCGAGGCGTGGTCGTCCGGCGCCCACGCGTGGACGACGTCCCGGCGGCAGTCGTTCGCCAACGACCTCGGCGGGCCGGAGCTGTGGGCCGTCACCGACGACGTCAACCAGGCCAAGGGCGACAAGGACCCGGCCGAGTGGCAGCCGCCGCGCACGGCGTTCCGCTGCACCTACGCCCGCGCGTGGGTGCAGGTGAAGTGGTACTGGGGCCTCAGCGTCGACAGCGCCGAGAAGAGCGCCCTGTCGTCCATGCTCAACACCTGCTGACCGGAACACCGGAGGGCCCGGGCGGATGTCCGCCCGGCCCTCGTCCATCCCGCCGCCGGGGTGATCGCTGACAGCGAACGCGGGCGGGAAACAAAACCGTGCTCCGTTTTCTTGAGTGTGGATGACTCAACTTGCGGTTGGGTTCCCCCGAGCGATGGAGACTGAGCATGAGCGAGACCCTGACGCTGCCGGTGCTGCCCCTGGACGACGAGGTCGTGCTCCCCGGGATGGTCGTGCCGCTCGACCTGTCGGACGGCGAGGTCCGGGCCGCCGTGGAGGCGGCGCGGGCGGTGGACCGCACGCGCGGGCCGGGTGTCCGGTCGGCCGTCAAGCCCCGGGTGCTGCTGGTGCCGCGCGTGGAGGGACGGTACGCCGCCGTCGGCACGCTCGGCGTGATCGAGCAGGAGGGGCGGCTGCCCGGCGGCGGGCCCGGGGCCGTGGTGCGCGGCGTGTCCCGGGTCCGGATCGGGACCGGCACCACCGGGCCGGGCGCGGCCCTGTGGGTGGAGGGCACGGAGGTGCCCGTGCCGCCCGCCGGGACCCGGGCCGAGGAGCTGGCCAAGGAGTACAAGGGCCTCGTCAGCGCCATCCTGCAGAAGCGCGGCGCCTGGCAGGTCGTGGACGTCGTCCAGCGGATCGACGACCCCTCGGCGCTGGCCGACAACGCCGGGTACGCCCCGTACCTGACCACTGAGCAGAAGGTGGAGGTGCTGGAGACCGCGGACGTGGTCGAGCGGCTGGAGCTGGTGATCGGCTGGGCCCGCGACCACCTCGCCGAGCTGGACGTGGCCGAGACGATCCGCAAGGACGTCCAGGAGGGCATGGAGAAGCAGCAGCGGGAGTTCCTGCTGCGGCAGCAGCTCGCCGCCGTCCGCAAGGAGCTGGCGGAGCTGAACGGCGACCCCGCCGACGAGGAGGACGACTACCGGGCCCGGATCGAGGCCGCCGACCTGCCCGAGAAGGTCCGCGAGGCGGCCCTCAAGGAGGTCGACAAGCTGGAGCGGGCGTCCGACGCCTCGCCCGAGAGCGGCTGGATCCGCACCTGGCTGGACACCGTCCTGGACATCCCCTGGAACGAGCGCACCGAGGACTCCTACGACATCGCGGGCGCGCGGGCGATCCTGGACGCCGACCACGCGGGCCTGGACGACGTCAAGGAGCGCATCATCGAGTACCTGGCCGTCCGCAAGCGCCGCGCCGAACGCGGGCTCGGCGTGGTCGGCGGGCGCCGGTCGGGCGCGGTGCTGGCGCTCACCGGGCCTCCCGGGGTCGGCAAGACCTCCCTGGGCGAGTCGGTGGCCCGCGCCATGGGCCGCAAGTTCGTCCGGGTCGCGCTCGGCGGCGTCCGGGACGAGGCCGAGATCCGCGGTCACCGGCGCACCTACGTCGGCGCGCTGCCCGGCCGGATCGTGCGCGCCATCCGCGAGGCGGGGTCGATGAACCCGGTCGTCCTGCTGGACGAGATCGACAAGGTCGGCGCCGACTACCGGGGCGACCCGACCGCAGCCCTGCTGGAGGTGCTGGACCCGGCGCAGAACCACACGTTCCGGGACCACTACCTGGAGGTGGAGCTGGACCTGTCGGACGTGCTGTTCCTGGCGACCGCCAACGTCCTGGAGGCCATCCCCGGGCCGCTGCTGGACCGCATGGAGCTGGTGCAGCTCGACGGCTACACCGAGGACGAGAAGGTCACCATCGCCCGTGACCACCTGCTGCCGCGCCAGCTGGAGAAGGCGGGCCTGGAGCCGGGCGAGGTGTCCTTCGCCGAGGACGCGCTGCGGCTGCTGGCGGCCGAGTACACCCGGGAGGCCGGGGTCCGGTCGCTGGAGCGGGCGATCGCCCGGGTGCTGCGGAAGATCACCGCGAACGTGGCGCTGGAGACCGCGACGCTGCCCGTCGAGGTCACCGCCGCCGACCTGAAGGACTACCTGGGCAGGCCCCGGTTCACCCCGGAGACCGCGCTCGGCGAGTCCGAGCGGCGCACGGCGGTGCCCGGCGTGGCGACCGGGCTGGCGGTCACCGGCACCGGCGGGGACGTCCTGTACATCGAGGCGTCGCTGGCCGACCCGGAGACCGGCGACACCGGCGTGACGCTGACCGGTCAGCTCGGCGACGTGATGAAGGAGTCGGCGCGGATCGCGCTGAGCTACCTGCGGTCGCGGGGCGCCGAGCTGGAACTGCCGGTCGGCGACCTCAAGGACCGGGGCGTCCACGTGCACGTGCCCGCCGGGGCGGTGCCCAAGGACGGCCCGAGCGCGGGCATCACGATGACCACGGCGCTGGCGTCGCTGCTGTCGGGCCGGCTGGTCCGCCCGGACGTGGCGATGACCGGTGAGGTGTCGCTGACCGGCCGGGTGCTGCCCATCGGCGGGGTCAAGCAGAAGCTGCTGGCCGCGCACCGGGCGGGGATCACGACCGTGCTGATCCCCAAGCGGAACGAGCCGGACCTGGACGACGTCCCGGACGACGTGCTGGAGCAGCTCACGGTGTTCGCGGTCAGCGACGTGCGGGAGGTGCTCGACCTGGCGCTGGAGCCGGCCACCAGCGCGGCCGTGGCCGCCTGACCTGGGCGGACACCGCCCCGGACACGGCACAGGGCCCCTCACCCACCCCAGGTGAGGGGCCCTGCTCCGTTCCACCCCACTGTGTGACGCACGAGACGTCCACGGTGTTCCTGACCCGGGGTGGACTTCGATGTGGCGTCCGCCACGTCTGGCCGGGTGGCTGACCAAGCGCTAGGTTGATTCACATGCGCGTGCTCGTCAGCGGGGCCTCCGGGTTCGTGGGGTCCCACACGGTCGCGGCCCTGCTGGCGGCCGGTCACCGGCCCCGGGCGCTCGTGCGCGACCCCGCGCGGGCCGTCCGGGCGCTCGCCGCGGTCGGCGTCACCCCCGGCGAGGTGGACCTGGCCGCCGGGGACATGCTCGACGCGACGGCGGTCGGCGCGGCGCTGGACGGGTGTGACGCGGCGATCCACGCGGCGGCCTCCGTCGGGGTGACCGGCGGCGCGGGCGACCTGGTCGCCACCAACCTCACCGGCACGCGCAACGTCGTCGGTGGCGCGGTCGCCCGGGGGCTGGACCCGGTGGTCCACGTCTCCACGGTCGCGGTGTTCGTGCCGCCGCGCACCCCGGTGATCAGCGTGGACGGGCCGCTCGCCGGTCCCCGCACCGGGTACGGCCGGTCCAAGGTCGCCGCCGAACGGTACGTGCGGGGCCTCCAGGACGAGGGCGCGCCCGTCACCATCGTCTATCCGGGCGGGGTGTGCGGCCCCCACCAGCCGGTGCTCGACTCGCTCATGGAGGGCTTCGCGGGGGCGCTGGGGAAGGCGTGGCCCCTGCCGCCCGGCGGCGTCTCGATCCTCGACGTCCGCGACCTCGCCGAGGCCCTCGCCCGTTCCCTCGAACCCGGCCGGGGGCCACGGCGGTGGATGCTCGGCGGGCACTTCCTCACCTGGCCGCAGTGCGCCGACCTGTGCGACGCGCTCACCGGCGTGCGCTGCCGCCGCCTGCGGGTGCCGGGCGGGGTCCTGCTGGGCATGGGGACGATGCTGGACGCCGCCAAGCGCGTCCGGCCCTTCCGCTATCCGCTGACCAGGGACGCCGCCGAGTTCATGACGACCCTCGTGCCGACCGACGACCGGCCCGCCCTCGACGCCCTCGGCCTCGCGCTGCGCCCGCCCGAGAAGACGGTGGCCGACGCGCTGCGCTGGCTCGCCGAGGCCGGGCACCTCGACCCGCGCAAGGCCGGGCGCCTCGCGCCGTCCGCACCACTCCGGGAGCGCTGACATGCCGACGTTGACGCACAGGACCCTCGCGCCGCTCGTCCAGCGGATCTCCGGCTCGCGCTGGTTCGCCCGCGTCGGGCCGAAGGTCGTGCCGCCGCTGGACCGGGCCCTGCACCGGGTGTCCGGCGGGCGCCTGCTGCTCGCCCAGGCCCTGGTGCCCAGTCTCGTCCTCACCACCACCGGCAGCGTCAGCGGGCGGCCCCGGCAGGTCCCGCTGGCGTGCCTGCCCGAACCGGACGGCGGCTGGATCGTGGTCGGCAGCAACTTCGGCCGCGAACGGCACCCGGCCTGGACGGCCAACCTGCTCGCCGAACCCCGCGCCACCGTCCACCACCGGGGCCGGACCGTCCCGGTCACCGCCCGCCTGCTGGAGGGCTCCGAGCGCGAGGAGGTCTGGCCCCGGCTGCTGCGGGTCTGGCCCGTGTACGCCACCTACGCCGGGCGCGTGGACCGGCAGCTGCGGGTGTTCCGTCTGGTGCCCGACCGCTGACCTACCCCCGGCCGCGCACCAGGCGGGAGACGCGGCGTCCCACCAGCAGGTACGCCAGGACGACCCCGGCGGTGTTGAGGATGACGTCGTCCACGTCGAACGCGCGGCCCAGCACCACGGTGCCCTGCACGGTCTCGATCGCCAGCGACAGCAGCGCGCCCACCAGCGCCAGCCGCAGGGGCCCGCGCAGGCGCGTGGTCACCACGGGCAGCAGCACGCCGAGCGGGGCCAGCAGCACCAGGTTCCCGCCGAGCTGGAGGGCGGCGTCCTCGGCGGGCTGGTCGAGGTAGAAGCGCAGCGAGTCACCGGGGTCGGTGTTGCCTCCGGCCTGCCCGTTGTCGTGGACGGGGCTGAGGGTGAGCCTGGCCGCGTAATAGAAGAAGACGCCGAGTGCACCCAGGGCCACCAGAACTCCGAGAACGCGGAGAACGGTGACATACCAGGGGGACCGGCGGTGTTCCGATGCGGTCGATTGCGTTTCGGCCGACGCGAGCACGCTCTGCTCCCTGTTGTGGGGGGTTGTACAGGGCCGCTTGTGCCCTTTCGGAGCGGGACTATGCGCCGGGCCGTTCTCAGCGCTCCACCAACGTGAGGGTGAAGGAATAACGGGTGGCCCGATAGACGTGACTGCCGTACTCGACGGCCGTGCCCTTGTCGTCGAAGGCCGTGCGGGTCATGGTCAGCAGGGGAGTGCCCCGGTGCTCGTCCAGCAGCCGGGCCTCGGTGGCCGAGGCCGGGCGCGCGCCGATCGTCTGGTGCGCGATCCGCAGGTTGATCCCGGCGGCGCGGAGCGTGGCGTACAGGCCGTTGGCCGCCAGCCCCTCGGGGGTGAGGTCCACCAGCCCGGCGGGCAGGTAGTTGGTCATGAGGGCGAGCGGCTCCTCGCCGGTGAGCCGCAGCCGCCGCAGCCGGACCACCTCCCCGCCGGGCGGCACGCCCAGCTGCCCGGCCACCTCCTCGTCGGCGGGCACCGGGCAGCACTCCAGCACCTCGGTGCGCGGCTCCTGCCCGGCCGCCGCCAAATCGTCGTACAGGCTGGTCAGCTCGATCGGGCGGCGCACCTGGGGCTGCACCACCTGGGTGCCGACCCCGCGCTTGCGCACCAGCAGGCCCTTGTCGACCAGATGGGCGATGGCCTGCCGCACGGTGGGCCGCGACAGGCCCCACCGCTCGGCCAGCGCGACCTCGTTGGCCAGCCGGGATCCCGGGGCCAGCGTGCCGTCGCGGATCGCGCTCTCCAGTTGCTGGGACACCTGGAAGTACAGCGGAACCGGGCTGGAGCGATCCACCCTGACCTGGGCGTCCCCCACGGGGCCTCCCTCTTGGGGCCGATTACGGACAAGTCATTATCTCATGATGTCAGGACAAATCATTGACAGCCGTGGAACGGTCCATGAGACTCGGGCCATTCCCCTGGACATGACCGCGACGTCGGTGAGGCACCGGACGGAGGACGTTCATGAGGATCGGGCTGGCAGGCGCGGGCCGCATCGGCGCACGCCACGCGGAGACCCTGCGGAGACTGCCCGGAGTCGACACGCTGGTCCTGGCCGACGCGGACCCGGCGCGC
>DATADI010000267.1:0-13472 GCA_036258615.1 Thermomonospora sp.
CAGCGGTACGCCCCGGCCGCCGCCGCGCCCCCGCCGCGACTTCAGCCCGGCCACCGCGTCCAGGGCGTCCACCGCCACGCCCAGCCGGGCCCAGGTGGCCCGGCCGCGCCCGCCGCTCAGCAGGTAGCCCGCGCCCAGCGCGATCTCCCGGGAGGCGAAGATCCTGGTCACCAGGTCGCGGGAGGCGTCCGGCCCGCCCGTGCCGGTCATCACCCGGGCGGCCACGCCGGGCGCCAGGAACGCCGCCACGCCGATCGCCACCCTCGCGCGCGCCATCTGCACCATGAGGCCGTCGACGCGGTCCGCTTCGTGCTCTTCGTTCACATCTGCCACAGGCGCGAGGGTATAGCCGCGTCGCGCACACCGCGTCGGCGGGGCGGCGGCGTAGGCTCTGCGGTAGCCCCCGAGCATCGAGGTGTCCGCATGACAGGGTTCGTCCTCCTGCTGTTCCTGGCGGTGCTGTGCGCCTACCTCCTGCGGTTCGTCGCGGGACGGCTACGGTGGTCGGTCCCCGGCTACAGCGGGATCATCATCGTGTTCGTCATCGCCATGCTGGCGATCTGGGGGCAGTCGCTCGATTGACGACCCTTGCCGGACCTTGCCGGGTTTTCACCGACCCCGTCCGAACTTCTCCCGATGTGGCCGCGTCATAGCTGAGAAAGCTGCTTCCCCGCGCGGCAAGGGAGTATCGACGTGCCACCGACGACGGCCAGGGCCCTCCGGCGCCAGGACGCGGACACCGTCTCCCCGCACGTCGCCCGGCTGGTGGACTTCGCCGAGCCGTCCCTGACCGACGACTGCCTGGACCTGTCGTGCGGCGGCGGCCCGCTGCCCGCCGCCCTGGCCCCGCTGGTCCGCCACGTGACCGCGCTCGACGGCACCCGGCCGCAGGGCTCCACCGGCCCCGACGGGCGCACCCCCACGGTGCTGTTCGGCCGCGCCCGCGCCCGCGCCGCCGACCCCGACGCCCCGGCGGTACGGGCCAGCGCCACCGCCCTGCCCTACCGCCCCGCGACCTTCACCCTGGTGACCTCCCGCTTCTCCCTGGCCGGGCTGGGCGAGCCCGCCCAGGTCCTCCGCGAGATGGTCCGGGTCTGCCGCCCCGGCGGCCGGGTCGTCATCGCCGAGGTGGTACGCCCCGCCCGCGACGGCCGCGAGCACGACCGCCTCGAACGCCTCCGCGACCCCGCCCACCACGGCACCCCCACCCTCGACCGGCTCACCGAACTCCTCACCGAGGCAGGCGCCCACGTCCGCAGACTGGAGCGCTTCAACGTCGAACGCCCCCTGGAACCCTGGCTCGCCACCGCCCCCGACCAGGCCGGCGCCGACCGCATCCGCCACGCCCTGGTCGAGGAGATCGACGGCGGCCCCCGCACCGGCGCCCGCCCCCGCGTGATCAGCGGCGAACTCTGGTTCACCCAGACCTGGGCCCACCTCGCCGCCTCGGTCTGACCTCCGGTTGCGCCCACCGCCCAAGCCGCCCAAGCCGCCCGGACCCAACGCCCCGAGGCCCCAAGGCTCTCAAGGCGTCGCGAGTCGGGCCCGCGTGGTCTGGACTGAGGAGGCTTTCAAGATCGCGAGGAACGAGCGATCTTGAAAACGACGAGGGAAGACCACGCGACAAAGGCCCGCGAGCCGTCGCGCCGGAGGCGCGACCGTCAAACCCGCAGTTCGAACCAGACGGCCTTGCCGTCGGCGGTGGGGCGGGCGCCCCAGCGGGTGGCGAGCTGGTCGACCAGGTAGAGGCCCCGGCCGCCCTCGTCGGTCTCCCCCGCGCTGCGGATGCGCGGCAGCCGCAGGTCGGAGTCGAAGACCTCGACCCACAGGGCGTCGGCGCCGCGCCGCAGCCGGAGGCGGAACTCCTTGGTGGCGGGCTCCCGGCGGCCCAGCTCCATGCCGAGGTCCCACAGCTCCTCGTCCAGGCTGAGCCCGGGGTCGCCGCCGGAGCCCAGCCCGGCCACCTGCGGCTCACGGCGGGGGACGGGGGCGCTGGCGGCGTGCAGCACCACGTTGGTGACCACCTCGGAGACCAGCAGGCAGGCCAGCTCGGCCTGTTCGCGGTCCACCCCCCAGGCGGCGAAGGTGTCGGCGGCCATCCGGCGGGCCTCGGACACCATGATCGGCTCGGCGGCGAAGGTGCGCTGTTCGACCGGCAGCTCGTCGGCGGACGTGCGGATCACCACGATCGCCACGTCGTCGTCGATGTCGCCGGGCACCGCCTCGTAGGCGGCGCGGGCGACCGCCTCGACGTCGCCGTGGGCGGCGGCGGCGACCGCCTCGCGCACCATCCGGCGGGACTCGTCGCGGCTGTAGTAGTCGCCGTCGTCCTTGGGCCGCCGGTCGATGAGGCCGTCGGTGTAGAGCACCAGCGTGGCGCCCGGCTTCAGCTCGCAGCTCTCCTCGTTGAACAGGATCTCGCCGCCGACGCCGGAGCCGCGCACCCCGAGCATGGCGCCCTTGCTGTCGAACTCCAGCTCGGTGACCTCGCCGTCCTGGATCAGCAGCGGCGGGTCGTGCCCGGCGTTGGCGAACGACAGCACCCGCGACCAGGCGTCGTACACGAAGTAGGTGCACGACACCAGCGGCGGGCGGGGCACCTCGTCGTCGCCGCCGTGCGGGCGGCGGGCGGCGCTCATGGTGCGGGTCCACTCGTCGAGCTTGCGGAGGATCTCCGCGGGCGGCTTGTCGTCCTGCGCGAACGCTCGCAGCGCGGCGCGGAGCTGGCCCATCACCGCCGCCGCGCGGGCGCCCCGGCCCTCCACGTCGCCGATCACCAGCCCGACGCGGCCCGCCGACAGCGGGATCACGTCGTACCAGTCGCCGCCGACCTGGGTCTGGATGCCGTGCCCGTGGGACTCCAGCGGCTTGGCGGGCTCGTACCGCCAGGCGATCCGCAGGCCGTCCAGCCGGGGCGGGCGCTCACCGGGCAGCAGGTCCTTCTGGAACGCGAGGGCGGTCTCCCGCTCCTGCTCGAAGAGCATCGCGTTGTCGACGGCGAGGGCGACGCGGCTGGCGATCGCCCCGACCAGGTCGCGGTCGAAGCCGTCGTAGTGCGGGTCGGGCCGCTTGCTGAGGTTGGACAGCGCCAGGCTCATCACGCCCAGCAGTTCCCCGCGCGCCAGCAGCGGCGCGGCGATCACCGAGGTGATGCCCATGTCGTCGCCGAGGCGGCGGCTGGAAGCGCTGGGCGCGGAGAACCGGTGCCGGACGAGGTCCTCGACGAGCACGGCGTCGCGGCGGTCCATCGCCTTGGCGCAGAAGTGCCCCGGCGGGTACGACACCGGCTCGCCGACCTCGGCCCAGGTGCCCGGCGGGGGCGTCCAGCCCGCGGCGTGCCGGGACACCCGCCGCACCAGCCGGTCGCCGGAGAACAGGTCGATGAAGCAGTGGTCGGCGAACTGCGGGACCAGCGTGTCGGCCATCTGCCGCAGGGTGGTGGCCAGCTCCAGGGATCCGGCCAGCCGCTCGCCGATCCGTTCCAGCAGGCCGTAGCGGTCCTGGTCGCGCTGGTTGCTGCGGAGCGCCTCACGGGCGAAGATCACGATGCCGTCGATGGCGCCGGAGGGGTGCCGCAGCGGCACCGCGTGCGCGCGGGTGTAGACGGTCGCGCCGTCGGCCCGCACGTTGCTGAAGGTGCCCTCCCAGACGCCCCCCTTGAGGACGTGCCGGGCCAGCTCGGTGGCCTGGTCGCGGTCCTCCTCGGCGATGCCCAGCGACAGGATCGACTGCCCGATGTGCTCGTCGCCGCCGAACCCGAACAGCTGGTGGGCGAAGGCGTTGCTGTAGATGACGTTGCTGAAGCGGTCGCAGACGATGACCGCCATCTCCATCTGCGTCAGGACCGTCTCCGGCGGCAGTTGCGCCTCGAAGGACGACTCACCCCACCGCTTCATCGGACCTCGGCTTCCCCGTCGTACCGGCGGGCGCGACCGTCCCCTCACGGCCTGCGCACGCTCCTCCTGTCGTATTGAACGACGAAAGCACGTTCCGGATACGTGAGTACAGCGTCTCGCTAAGGAGATCTTCGGTGAAGAGCGGAGAGGTCACCGGGAGATGATCAGCGCTTGGTGACGAACACGTGCTCGGCCAGGCGGCGGGGCAGCTCGGCCGCGCCCTCCGGCTCGTCGGTACAGCTCACCCGCACACCGTCCTCACTGGTCTCCAGGGTCACCTCGCGCCCCGGCCGGATGCCGAGCTGCTTGAGGATGAGCATCAGGTCGCTGTCGCTCTGCACCTGCTCGCTGATCCGCCGCACCACGGCGGGCGTGCCGCCCGGGGTGGCCAGCTCGGTCATCACGCTGAGCGGGCCGAACTCCTCGCCGTCGCCGGGGACGCCCAGCTCGTCCAGGCCCGGGATCGGGTTGCCGTGCGGGCAGTGCGTCGGGTTGCCCAGCAGCGACACCAGCCGCCGCTCGACCTCCTCGCTCATCACGTGCTCCCACCGGCACGCCTCGATGTGGACGTCCTCCCAGGGCAGGCCGATCACGTTCACCAGCAGGCACTCGGCGAGGCGGTGCTTGCGCATCACCCGGGTGGCCAGGCCACGGCCCGACTCGGTGAGCTCAAGGTGCCGGTCGCCCTCGACCCGCAGCAGGCCGTCGCGCTCCATCCGGGCGACCGTCTGGCTCACGGTCGGGCCGCTCTGGGACAGGCGCTCGGCGATACGCGCACGGAGGGGCACGATCCCCTCCTCTTCGAGCTCGAACACCGTCCGGAGGTACATCTCCGTGGTGTCGATCAGGCCGTGTGAGGTCAAGGCTCCCTCCGCTCTCGAAGCTTCAAGTCTACTTCGTCGAGGCCATGCGGGGGCGTTCGTCGGAACTTGCCCGTATGGATCCCGGTTCGTCCGCCGTCGTAAGCGCGGTCCCGGTGGGTAGAGGCAACGCGTTATGGACGCCGATTCTTCCCCGTACGACGCCGGTCCCTACGTACCCGACCAGGCCGATCTCGCCGCGCTGCGCCGCGCGGCGGCCGGCTGCCGGGGCTGCCCGCTGTACGCGGACGCCACGCAGACGGTGTTCGGGGCGGGCGAGCCCGGCTCCCGGGTCGTCCTGGTGGGCGAGATCCCCGGCGACCAGGAGGACCGCAAGGGGGCCCCGTTCGTCGGCCCGGCCGGGCGGCTGCTGGACCGGGCGCTGGAGGAGGCCGGGATCGCCCGGGACGACGCGTACGTCACCAACGCCGTCAAGCACTTCAAGTTCCGTACGCCCGAGGGCGGCAAGCGGCGGATCCACCAGTCCCCCGGCGCCGCCGAGATGACCGCGTGCCGGCCGTGGCTGCTGGCGGAGCTGCGGCTGATCGAGCCGGAGATCATCGTGGCGCTGGGCGCGACCGCCGGGAAGGCGCTGCTGGGCTCCTCGTTCCGGGTGACGCGGCAGCGCGGGCGGCTGCTGCCGTGCCCGCCGCTGGACACGCTGGGCACCCGCCAGGCCGCCCGCGCGGTCGAGGAGGAGGTCACCGGCGAGATCGTCAGCCACATCGTCGCGACCGTGCACCCCTCGGCGGTGCTGCGCAGCGACGACCGGGAGGCCATGTACGAGGGGCTGGTCACCGACCTCAGGGTCGCGGCGCGGGCGCTGGCGTGAGGTCGCGGGTGTCGTAGCGGCGCAGGGCCGGGACGCACAGGCCCACCGCCACCACCAGCACCGCGCAGGCCACGCCGCCGCCCACCCAGGAGACGGTGGCGCCCGTGACGGCCGCCGTCGCCCCGGCGCGGATGTCGCCCAGCCGCGGGCCCCCCGCGACGACCACCACGAACACGCCCTGCATCCGGCCGCGCATCTCGTCCGGCGCGTACGTCTGGAGGATCGTCTGCCGGAACACCGCCGACACCAGGTCGGCCGCCCCGCCGACGGCCAGCAGCAGGACCGCCAGCCACAGGCTGTGGGCGAGCCCGGCGGCGGCCACCGCAGCGCCCCACACGGCGATGGAGATCACCAGCGCCACGCCCTGCCGGTGGACGCGTTCCATCCAGCCCGACAGCAGGCCGCCGAGGAGCGAGCCCATGGAGATCGCCCCGAACAGCCAGCCGACGGCCTCCTCACCGCCGAACCTGGTCTCGGCCAGCTCCGGGAACAGCGCGCGGGGCATCGCGACGCCCATCGCGATGATGTCCACGACGAACGACATCAGCAGCACCGGCTGCGTCGCCAGGTACCGCAGGCCCTCGACGACCGAGCGCAGGCCGGGGCTGCCCACCCGTTCGGTGAGCGGCGGGATCGGCGGCAGCCGCAGCGCCGCGTACAGGCCCACGGTGAAGAGCACGGCGTCCAGCGCGTACGCGGCGGCGTAGTTCCACCGGGCGAGGACGAGCCCGGCCAGCAGCGGACCGGCCATCATCCCGAGCTGGCTGGCGGTGAAGTTCAGGGTGTTGGCGGCGGCGACGCGCTCGCGGTCCAGCAGCCGGGGGATGATCGCGCCCCGGGTCGGCGAGGCCACCGCGAACCCGGACGCCTGCACCGCCACCACCGCCATGATCAGCGGCAGGCTCTCCAGCCCCGCCAGCGCCTGGACCAGCAGCAGCAGCGTGGCCGCCCAGGTCACGCAGGACGCCAGGAACAGCAGCCGCCGCCGGTCCATGTGGTCGGCCACCGCGCCGCCCCACAGCCCGAACCCGATCAGCGGGACCAGGTTGACCAGCCCCAGCACCCCGACCCAGAAGGACGAGCCGGTCATGTCGTACACCTGGACCGGCACCGCGACGGCGGTCACGTTGAAGCCGAGGAACGACACCGCCTGCCCCAGCCACAGCCGCCGGTAGGCGGGGTGGCGCAAAGGCCGGGTGTCGATGGCCAGCCGCCGCCACCGGCGGCGCGGCGTCACGACCTTCGAGGGGTTTGGTTCCTGTTGCGTCACGGACAGAGTCTCTCGATCACCCACTTTCCGCCCGCGACGGCCCCCTCCTCTCCGCGGCGGTAGCGGATGCGGTCGTGCATCCGGTCGGGGCGGCCCTGCCAGAACTCGACCTCCTCGGGCACCACCAGGTAGCCGCCCCAGAACGGGGGCAGCGGGACCTCCTCGGCGCCCGGCGTCACGGCCGGATCCGGCCAGCGCTCGGCCAGCTCGGCGAACCGGGCGTCCAGCTCCTCCCGGGAGCCGACGACCTCGGACTGGCGGCTGGCCCAGGCGCCGATCCGCGACCCGTACGGCCTGGTCCGGAAGTAGGCGGCGGTCTCCTCCTCCGGCAGCCGCAGCACCCGGCCGCCCACCCGGACCTGCCGGTGCATCGCGTGCCAGGGGAACACCAGCGCGGCCCTCGGGTTGGCCGCCAGCTCACGTCCCTTACGGGAGGTGTGGTTGGTGAAGAACCGGAATCCGGTGGTTCCATACCCTTTGAGGAGGACTATCCGGGCGCTGGGCACCGCCTCGGCACTGGCGGTGGCCAGGATCATCGCGTTCGGCTCGGGGGGCCCCGCCGCCACCGCGGCGGCGAACCAGTCGGCGAACAGGCCGACCGGCTCCGCGGGCAGGTCCGAGGGAAAGGAGGAGCGGGCGGCTTCGCCTCCCTCGTAGGCGATGCGGAGCCGGGCCGGATCAGGCGTGTGTTGCACAGTCGCAGAGCCTCTCACCTGGGCGTTGTACGTCTCGCGGGGGCCTGGGTACTGAGCGGTAACCGAGACAGGGTTCAATGAACCGATACCGCCTTATCACTTTTGGGGACGAAAGGCAGGACGAACATGTCCGACTTCAAACCCGGTCTTGAGGGGGTCGTGGCCTTCCAGACCGAGATCGCCGAACCGGACAAGGAGGGCGGCGCCCTGCGCTACCGGGGCGTCGACATCGAGGATCTCGTCGGCCGCGTCTCCTTCGGTGACGCCTGGGGCCTGCTGGTGGACGACGGCTTCGACCCGGGCCTGGCCCCGGCGGAGCCGCACGTGCTGCCCGCCCGCTCCGGCGACGTCCGCGTGGACGTCCAGGGCGCCCTCCCGGCCCTGGCCACCGCCTACGGCATGCGCCCGCTGCTGGACATCAGCGACGAGGAGGCGCGCGCCGACCTGGCCCGGGTGTCGGCGCTGGCGCTGTCGTTCGCCGCCCAGTCGGCGCGCGGTGTGGACCGGCCCATGGTCCCGCAGCGCCGGGTGGACGAGGGCCAGACCATCACCGAGCGGTTCATGATCCAGTGGCGCGGTGAGCCCGACCCCCGGCACGTGGCGGCCATCGACGCCTACTGGGTGTCCGCGGCCGAGCACGGGATGAACGCCTCCACCTTCACCGCCCGGGTGATCGCCTCGACCGGCGCCGACGTGGCCGCGAGCATCTCCGGCGCGATCGGCGCGATGTCCGGCCCGCTGCACGGCGGCGCCCCGGCCCGCGTGCTGCCGATGATCGAGGACGTGGAGCGCACCGGCGACGCCCGCAAGGTCGTCACCGACATCCTGGACGGCGGCGGCCGGCTCATGGGCTTCGGCCACCGCGTCTACCGGGCCGAGGACCCCCGTGCCCGGGTGCTGCGGCGCACCGCCAAGGAGCTGGGCGCCACCCGCTACGAGGCCGCCAAGGCCCTGGAGGACGCGGCCCTGTCGGTCCTGCGCGAGCGCCGTCCCGACCGCGCGATCGAGACCAACGTCGAGTTCTGGGCCGCGGTCATGCTCGACTTCGCCGAGGTGCCCCCGGCGATGATGCCCGCCATGTTCACCTGTGGCCGCACCGCCGGCTGGGCCGCCCACATCCTGGAGCAGAAGCGCACCGGCCGCCTGGTCCGCCCCAGCGCCCAGTACGTCGGCCCGGGCCCCCGCCCGATCACCGAGGTCGCCGGCGCGGAGGCCGCCCTCAAGCGCAACGCCTCCTGACGCCCCGGGTCCGGGGGCACGCCCCCGGACCCGCCGCCCTCCGGGTCACGGCCGGGGCGGGCAGTTCTCTTCCTGGGCGATGCCGTTGACGAGCTGGCCACAGACGGCGACGGCGCTCTGGCCGCCGTCCCGCCCCACGGTCATCAGCAGCACCGGCTTGTCCGGGACCTGGTGGCCGGAGGCGCGCGGACCGAAGCGCAGCAGGCCGGTCGCGCCCTGCGGCTGGGCGCCCGGCTCGGGTTCTCTGAGGGCCGACAGGACCGCCACGGCCGTCGGCAGCACGCCCTCGTCGCCGTAGATCCGCTCGGCGACGTCGATGATCGCACGGGCCGCGTCGTACCCGAGGGCGGCGTGCGCCAGCGACGGCCGCGCGTTGTCGGGGGCGCTGCGCCCGACCAGCTCATCTGTCACCGGCCCGAACGCCGAGTAGAACACGTGCACCGGCTCCCGCCCCACCCAGCGCGGCTGCCACGCCTCGCGGGCGGCCAGCGGCGTGTAGAAGAGCCGGAGGGAGTCGGTACGGCCGAGTTCGGCGGCGTTGTCGTGGACGTACTTGGTGACCTCGTCGCCCGCCAGCACGATGCGCCGCCCGTGGCACGAGGTGTTCGCCAGCCGGTTGATGAACGCCCGGAACTCGTCGGACCGGCCCGCGTAGTAGAAGACCGGCGCGGGGTTCTCGCACGCCTGCTGCACCCGCGCCGGGACCTGCCCCGGGTCGGTGTACGGCAGCATCCGGACGTTCGCGCGGCCGAACTCGGCGGCGAAGTCCTGCGCCAGGTTGCTGCTGTACAGGTCGTCGGGCGCCCCGTCGTAGAACACGTCCGCCCTGGTGATGGGCTCCCCGTCGCTCAGGAGCCCGCTCCTGGCCCAGTGGGCGGCCAGCTTCGCCAGCCGGAGGTTGAGCGGGGCCAGCCGGAAGAAGTACCGGGAGAAGCCGCCGCGCTGCCGTCCGGTGTGGTCATAGGTGTTGGTGGTGCCGACCATGGGCAGCGCCTCACGGGACAACACGTTGATGGCCGTCTGGGTCTGCCGCCTGCTGTGCCCGAACCCGACGACCCCGACGATGGTGCTGTCCTCCTTCGCCCGCTCACGGATCGCCTCGGCGACCTGCCCGGCGTACCGGAACCGCGAGCCGGTGTTGGCCAGCAGGATCCGCAGCAGGGGCTGCGCGCCGTCGTTGTGCCGCTGCTGCGCTATGGCCAGCCCCGTCAGCTCGCCGTGGATGCCCGCCTGCAGGTCGGCCTGCGGGTTCCGGGTCGCCGGGTCATTGCTCATGGGGCCGAGGTACACGATCGTCACGTACGGCTTGCCGGATCGGACCACGTCCCGGTTGAGCCGCTCGATCCGCTCCTGGACGCCCGCCAGCCGCGCGCTGAACACGTACGAGCCGCTCGTGATGCCGACGCACTCCCCGTTGTCGGCGTGCCACACCGAGTGGGGGTCGCAGTACCGGATGCTCTCGAACGCGATCACCCCGACGGACGCGGTCAGCACCACGCCCGCCACCAGCCACGGCATCACCGGATGCGCCAGCAGCGGCCGTCTGCGGCGGGGCAGCGGCGGAGCCGACCACCCGTCGCCCTTGTCGAGGTCCACCGGGACGTCCCGCGCGTACCCCAGGGCGATGGCGCGCCGCCGGTCGTCCCAGTAGTCCCAGTACGCCTGCTGGATCTCGCCGAGGTCGGCCAGGTCGGCCCGGACCGGGTGCACCCGCACCGTCTCGGCCAGCCGCCGCACGTCCTCGGAGTCCCCGGGGCAGGCCGCGATGACCAGCGGGTCGAACGCCAGCCGCGCCGAGACCCGCTCGGGACGCAGCCTGTCGCGTTCCCGGCGCTCGCGTTCGGACGGCGCGGCGCCGCCCCGGCGGGGCCGCAGCCGCTCGGCCCGCACCTGCTCGACCAGCTCGACGAACCGCCGGGCCGTCCCGTCCGCGTAGGCGTCCAGGATCACCGCCGGATACCGCACGCGCGCCCAGGTCACGCGCCGCCAGCTTCGCCGGTACGCCTGCCGCAGGTCCTCCAGGAACGCCGCGATCAGCAGCTTGTCCAGGTCGTCGTCGCGCAGCGGCTCGGGCCGGTACACCAGGTCCACCGCGAACCCCAGGAACCCGCCGCCGGGCCGGGGGGCCGACCGGGGGAGGTTGCGCCCGTAGCCCTGCCCGGCGAACCACCGGTAGCGGCGCCGTCCCGCCCAGTCCCAGGTGGTGATCCCGGCCTGGCCGGCGAGGGCGGCGACCCCGGCCAGCGCGGTCGCCATCGCCGCCGCCAGGTCCACGGTGCTGGCGGCGGTGGCGCTGACCAGGGCCACGACCGCGACCCCGATCGGCGCGACCTGCTCCAGGTACGTGAGCACCGAGGCCAGCTTGTCGCGCTGCCCGCCGCGGCCCGGCAGCACCCGCTGCCGCCGCAGCCGGATCCCTGCGGCCAGCACCCGGCGGGACGACCCGTCCGGGTGGTGCTCCCGCAGCCGGGCCGCCAGCTCCCAGTCGTCGGCGTCCTGCGGGTCGTGCGGCGGCGGCCCCTCGCTGGCCCGCAGCCGGAGCCGCTTCTCCCGCAGCGACTGCAGCCACAGGGCCATGCTCAGCAGCTGGAAGCGCAGCGGCGGCTCCATCCGGGGCCCGGTCTCGGAGAGCTGGTGGGCGATGTCGCGCAGCAGTTCGGCGACGTCCCCGCCGGTGTTGGCGTCCCGCACCCGGGCGTACGGCCCCAGGTCGGCCCGGCAGTCGTCGACCAGCCGGTCGGCGGCCCAGTCCTGCCAGGCGTCCACGTCGGCGGCCAGCAGCAGCGGCCGCAGCCGGTCGCCCGCCCGGAATGTCGGACGGCGGCGCATCTGCCGGAGGACTCCCACCAGCTGGCGGGCCCTGGCCTCGCCCCGGGCCGGCGTGCCGCGCTCCGATGCCATGGCCGTGCACCTCCTCCCGCCCGCCGCCCGCCGGGGGCGGATCTATGTAACCGGCCGGTCGGGGTCCGGGGAAGCCGTCCGGCCGGGGTTTGCCATCATGGACGGGTGCCGGAGCCCCACCCCTATGACGCCGATTCCGAGGGTTTCGACGACGCCGGCGCGGAAGCCGACCGTCGTTACGAGGAGGAACGCGAGGAGAAGCGCGTCCGGCGCAACGCGGCGTCCACGAAGGCCGTCGCGTGGATCACGGCGGTCGCGTTGGCGTTCCTGCTGTACGACTCGTCCGGCGCGCTGGTGTCCGCGGTCTCCGACGACCGGCCGTGGACGGCGCACGCGGTGACGGCCGGGCTGGCGGCGCTGGGACTGGCGGGCCTGCTGGCCGCGGGGGTACGGGCATGGCGTCGCCGGTGAGACGTTCATCTCACCATGTGGGCACTTCTGAATCGATCTCCCAGGTCAACTAAGGTGGTCCAGGTGACCGACATCGCCATCCCCGAAGATCTCAAGCCCGCCGACGGCCGTTTCGGATGCGGTCCGTCCAAGGTCCGCCCCGAGCAGCTGGCCGCGCTCGCCTCCTCGGGGGCCCGGTACCTGGGCACCTCGCACCGCCAGGCGCCGGTCAGGTCGCTGGTGCGCCGGGTCCGTGAGGGGCTCGCGGAGCTGTTCTCGCTGCCCGAGGGCTACCAGGTCCTGCTCAGCAACGGGGGCACCACCGCGTTCTGGGACATCGCCGCGTTCGGGCTGATCCGGGAGAAGTCGCAGCACCTCACCTTCGGCGAGTTCTCCAGCAAGTTCGCCAAGGTGGCCAAGGGCGCGCCGTGGCTGGCCGAGCCGTCGGTCATCGCGAGCGACCCGGGCACCCACCCGCTGCCGCTGGCCGAGGAGGGCGTCGACGTCTACGCCCTCACCCACAACGAGACCTCCACCGGCGTGGCGATGCCGATCCAGCGGGTCGGCGGCGAGGGCTCCCTGGTGCTGGTGGACGCCACCTCCGGGGCGGGCGGCCTGCCGGTGGACGTGAGCCAGACCGACGTCTACTACTTCGCCCCGCAGAAGTGCTTCGCCTCCGACGGCGGGCTGTGGGTGGCGCTGGTCTCCCCCGCCGCGCTGGAGCGCATCGACGAGATCGCCGCGAGCGACCGGTACATCCCGGAGTTCTTCAACCTCAGGACGGTCGTCGACAACTCCGGCAAGGACCAGACCTACAACACCCCGGCGGTGGCGACGCTGCTGCTGTTCGCCGAGCAGATCGAGTGGATGAACGCGCAGGGCGGCCTGGCCTGGACGACCGCGCGCACCGCCGACTCCGCCCAGCGCCTGTACACCTGGGCCGAGAAGACCTCGTACACGACGCCGTTCGTGGCCGACCCGGCGCAGCGCTCCCAGGTGGTCGGCACCATCGACTTCACCGACGCGGTGGACGCCGCCCAGGTGGCCAAGGTGCTGCGGGCCAACGGCATCGTCGACACCGAGCCGTACCGCAAGCTCGGCCGCAACCAGCTGCGCATCGGGATGTTCCCGGCGATCGACCCGGCCGACGTCGAGGCCCTCACCGCCTGCATCGACCACGTCGTCGAGCGCCTCTGACCCGGCACGGCTAACCCGGGCACGCCACGACCGGGAACCCACCGGTCGGGCGCCGGTACTCCACGTGCCGCAGCCCGGCCCGGTCGGTGTCCCGGTCGGCCCGGGTGAAGCCGTGCCAGACCCGCTCGTGCACGTCCCCGCACCGGGCGGTGGGCACGAAGTCGGCCCGCGCCGTGATCCGCGGCGCGGGGC
>DATADI010000268.1:0-6425 GCA_036258615.1 Thermomonospora sp.
TGTTCGCGGACGGGCTGCGGAACGCGGGCGTACGGGCCGAGGCGGACCTGACGGCGACCCCGGACCTCGCGCGGCTCGCGGCGCGTCACACGCGCGGTAAGAGGCTGGCCGAGCACGTGTCGCCGCGGCTGCCGGAGGAGCTGACGGTGATGCTCAAGATCAGCTCTACCGCCATGTGGCCGTACCTCGTCGGGGCCATCGCGGCCGGGGACGGGGACAACGCCGAGGCGGCCGGGCTGGACGGCACGCCGCCGGACGCCTCGGAGGGGCACTACACCCCGGCGTTCTTCACCAGGTTCCTGGCGCACATGGCGCGGCTGTCGGACCTGCGCCCCGAGGGCGCGAACGAGCCGACCAGGGTGGCGGGCCAGGCGCTGGGGGAGATCGCCGCCGCCGTCTACGAGAGCCACCTGCCCCGCTGACCGGCGGCCACGGCGGCCACGGCGGCCACGGCGGACCGAGCATGCCGCGGCGTTTGCGCCCGCGATGTACGGCTGCCGGGGCTTAACGGGTTTTTGGGGGATCTCGTCACCGTTGTGTCCGTCGGGATTACATGACCGTCCGTACCGTGGTGTTCATGCGTGCTCCGTGGTCCGGACGGTGCCGGTGATGGCGGCCGGCAGGTCGTCGCGCGAGGTCGGATGGCCGGGGTGGTTCGACCTCGCCAGCGCCGACCCGGACACGGCGAGGGCCTTCTACCGCGAGGTGTTCGGCTGGTACGCGTACACGCTGGCCGTTCCCGACTACGGCGACTACGACATCTTCACGCTCGGGGACGTCCAGGGGGCCGAGGTCGCCGGGATGCAGGCGCTGACCGACGACACGCAGCCCTCGTCCTGGATGTGCTACTTCCGCGTCGAGGACCTGCAGGCCACGGTCGAGGTCGTCACGGCCGAGGGCGGGCGGGAGTTGATCCCGCCCGCCGACTACGGCGGGATCGGCGCGGTGGCCGTGTGCATGGACCCCCAGGGCGCGGACTTCGGCGTCTCGCTGCCCTCCGACGTCCTGGAGTTCGGCGCCATGGACGAGCCGTCCGCGCTGTGCCGGGTGGAGTTGGCGTGCCGTGACGTCCAGGAGGCCCGCCGGTTCTACGGCAAGGTGTTCGGCTGGCGCGCCGTGGACCGCGAGGACGACGGGCACCCCCACACCGGCCTGGAGGCCGGAGACCGGTCGATCGGCCGCATGGTGCAGCTGGACGAACGGTGGCCACCGCACTGCCCGGCGCACTGGATCCCCTACTTCTGCGTCGACGACTGCGACGCCACCGCCGCCCGCGCGCACGGACTCGGCGCACGGGTGCACATCCCGCCCACCGACAGCCCGCCCGGCCGGTACGCGATGATCACCGATCCCACCGGCGCCCGTTTCGCCGTCATCGCCCCGGGCTGTCCCGGCGTTCAGTGCACGCGCGCGCCGCAGACCGCCGAGTAGAGCACCGCGCCCGTACGGACACGGTCCGGCGGGACGTCGACGAGCCGCAGGCATGCCTCGGCGGAGTCGTCTTCGGGCGGATATTCGAGGGCCACGGCGGGGAGCGGGATGATCCTGTGCGCGTCGTGCAGTTCCGCCGGATGGCGTCCGCCGGGGAAGACACCGCCGAGGACACCGAAGGCGATCATGTCGGTGTCGTCGACGACGAGGTCCCGGAGCTCGAACCGCCAGTGCTCGGCCGCCTTCGCCAGCAGGTCCCCGCCGTCACGCCCCTGACCGGTGAGGAGGTCGTGGCGTGCCCGGATGTGCCCGGCGATGGCACAGCACAGCGGAACGGCGTCGATCCGGGTGTAACCGTTGAGCGGGTCGTAGGTGAGGGAGTCCTCCAGCAGGCCGAGGGCGGCGTTCCTCGCCCGAGGGTGTCCGTGTTCGATGATGTCGAGCAGGAGGGGAGCCGCCGCCACGGCCGCGGGGAGGACCGCGCCGCTGTGCTCATGGAGGATGCCCTGACCGGCCAGGAGCGAGGCCGCCTTGGCCGCCGCGAGGTTGCTCGTCGCGGAGGCCAGGTCGCGCATGCCGCCGGCGACACGCTCAGGGCTGTACCGGTCGGCCGGACCGGCTATCGCGGCCCAGTCCACGGACTCGATGGCACCCAGCACGACGGCATCCTCGCACGCAGACCCGACGGCTGCACCGACGCGCTGCCGGACAGCAACGGGTCACCCCGGAGCACCCTGTCACACAGTGAAGCGAGTCACATACTTGGAGTAGCGGGAGGCCAACCCACGAGCCGAGAGGAACACCAGGCGCATGAACAGGGTCACCACCGCCGTGTGCACCGCGCTGACCGTCGCGGCCGCACGGTCACACCGGCCACGGCTCGGGCGTCCGTCCCGGATGTCCCCCGGCTTCCCGAGAGCGTCCGTATCGGAGACGACTACCCCTACCGGGACGACTCCTGGCACCAGGCCGACCCGTGGAACTTCTACAAGCGCGAGTGCACGTCCTTCGTCGCCTGGCGGCTCCGTCGGCTCGGGGTGCGCTTCCACAACCACTACCGGGGCGTTCACTGGGGCAACGCCAAGAACTGGGACAACGCCGCGCGCAGAGCGGGCGTCAGGGTCGACCGCCGGCCCACGGTCGGCTCGGTGGCCCAGTGGAATCGCGGCCGGTACGGTCACGTCGCCTACGTCGCCCGGGGCGGCGGCGGCACGGTGCTGCTGGAGGAGTACAACCGGAACGGCGGTCACCGCTACGGCACCCGGACCATCAGCGCCCGGTCGGTGGAGAACTTCATCCACATCGCTCGATGACACCCGGCCTGGGGTGATTTGGCCGTCCGGTGGTCTTGTCCTGAGACGCCCCGGGCAAGACCGCGGGGGGAAGACCGGATCGCCGAGCGGGAGGACGTCCCATGCCCAAGGGAGATCTGACCCCGGAACAGAAGGCCGTCGTCGAGGAGGCCGAGGCCAAGGCCGAGCGGATCCTCAAGGACGCCCGGTCACGGTTGGCCGAGATGGGGGTCGCCGTGGAGCAGGGCGAGCCCGGCGACTTCTCCTGCAGCCGGTGCGACTGCGCGGCGTACACCGGCACGCCCCTGGCCCCGTGCCGTACGCCCCGCTGCGGGCATGCGTTCACCCTGCACAACGTGTTCTGATGTCCATTATGTGAGACATAAATCTTATATTCTGAGAAGCCCTGCTATCGTCCCCGGGTATGGAAGCCGTCTACACGCACGGCCATCACGAGTCCGTGCTGCGTTCGCACCGTTGGCGTACCGCCGAGAACTCCGCCGCCCACCTCGTGCCGCACCTGCACCCGGACATGACGCTGCTGGACGTCGGCTGCGGCCCCGGCACCATCACCGCCGACCTGGCCGGACGCGTCGCGCACGTCACCGCCACCGAGATCACCCCGGAGGCCCTGGACCTGGCCCGCACCGAGGCGACGTCCCGGGGGCAGCACAACATCGACTTCGTCGTGGCCGACGTCCACCGCCTGGACTTCCCCGACGACACCTTCGACGTCGTCCACGCCCACCAGGTCCTCCAGCACGTCGGCGACCCCGTCCAGGCCCTCCGCGAGATGCGCCGGGTCTGCACACCCGGCGGCCTGGTGGCGGCGCGCGACAGCGACTACGCCGCGTTCGCCTGGTACCCGCGCCTGCCGGGGCTGACGGAATGGATGACCCTCTACCAGCGGCTCGCCCGAGCCAACGGCGGCGAACCCGACGCCGGACGCCACCTTCTCTCGTGGGCCCGCCGGGCAGGCTTCGAGAGCGTCATCCCCACCGCCTCGACCTGGTGCTTCGCCACCCCCGAGGACCGGCTCTGGTGGGGCGGCATGTGGGCCGACCGCATCCTCCACTCCCAGATGGCCACCCAGGCGCTGGCGTCCGGCGCCGCCACCCGCGAGGACCTCGAACGCATCTCGGCGGCCTGGCGCGCCTGGACCGAGGCCGACGACGCCTGGTTCGCCCTCCTCCACGGCGAGATCCTCTGCCACGCCTGACCCTCCGTCCCCGGCGGTCAGCCCCGCCGGGAAGCGGGTGCTCACCCTGAGCCGCCGTTCCTGTACGACACCGGCACCGCCGTGCCGACGCACCTGCCGCCCAGGTAACGGACCTGCCCCGTCGTGGCGCCCGCGCGCAGGGTGAACTCGGCCTTCCAGGTGGTGCCGCCGCCGTCCCGGTCCTTGATCGTGCCGCTCCAGGTCCCGGCCATGCGTTCGGGGACGGACGCCTTCACGGCGGGGGGCTTTTCCGGCTCGTCGCCGGTCACGGCGCTGATGAGCCCGGCCAGTGTCCCGAGCAGGATCCAGCCGCAGAAGAGGATGGCGAACACGAGCAGCAGACGCAGCATCCCCTCGACCGCCGAGGGTTGCCGCCTGACGGGCCGGGCCGGTGGCGCGTGGTACGCCGGTGGCGGCGTGTGGACGAACTCGCGGGGCGGCGGCGGTCCTGGCGCGGCCGTCGCCCACGGGCCGGCGGTGCCGGGACGGCCCGGCGCGGCGGCGTCCCAGGGGTCGTCGACGATCTCCGGCCCGTCCTCGTCCGGCGCGTTCCGGAACGCGTCGTACTCGGCGCGGCGGGTCTCCAGCACGGCGCGGGCCGCGTTGGGCAGCCGGATGCGGACCTGCGCCTCCGCCTTGTCCCGCGCCTCGGTGAACAGGTCGCGCAACACCGCATCGGGCCGGGCGCTGGCCGAGGGGCACGGTGACACCCGGCCTAGCCCTCACCGCCGGTGGGTCACGGGATGAGGGGTTGCGGCGGGGTGATCGTGGGGCCGTGCCATTCCAGGAGCAGGACGGTGGCGTCGTCGCGCAAGGGTTCGACGTGGTGGTCGAGCAGGGTGCGGATCAGGCGGCGCAGGGTTTCGGGGATGGGGTGGCCGTCGGCGGTGTGGCGGATGACGAAGTCGATGAAGCGCTGCAGGCCGAACTCCTGGCCGTGGCGGTCGCGGGCCTCGGTGATGCCGTCGGTGTAGAGCAGCACCCGGTCCCTCGGCTGGAGCTGTTCGGTGCAGAGCGTCACCGGCACGCCCATGTCCGTGCCCATGGGGTGCGCGGGCGGGCAGGGCAGGGTGGTGGTCCAGCGTCCGCCGCGGATCACCACCGGCGGAGGGTGGCCGCGGTTGACCCAGGTGAAGGTGCCGGTGACGGTGTCCAGATCGGCCAGGACCGCGGTGACGAAGCGGGTGTCGGAGCCGAACTCCTCCAGCAGGATCCGTTCGATGCCCTGGCTGGTCTCGGCCAGGGGGGTGTCGTGGCGGCGCTGGTTGCGGCAGGCGGCCATCGCCAGGTTCGCCGCCAGCCCGGCGGCCACGTCATGGCCCATCGCGTCGAAGACCGCCAGGTGGACCGTGTCACCGGCGACGGCGTAGTCGAAGGCGTCCCCGCCGATCTGGTACGCCGGTTCCAGCACCGCCCCGATCGCGACCCGGTCGCCGGCGAACGTCAGCGGCGGCAGCAGGTTCCACTCCATCTCGGCGGCCACGTTCATCCGCCGGGTGCGCACCAGCCGCGCGTACGAGTCGCTGTACGGGCGGCTGCTCACGAGCATCAGCGCCACCAGCGAGGCCAGGTGCCGCATCCGGGCGGTCACGGCCGCCCCGTCGCCCTCTCGCGCCTGGGCGGACGGGTCCGCCTGCCCGGCGGTGCGCACGCGCATCACCCCCAGGCGTTCGGTGCCGTCCAGCAGCGGGACCCACCAGTAGTCCGCCTCGTCCGCCGCGGCCTCCACGGGGCCCTTGGCCGCCAGGATGCGGATCTCCTGGAAGGCCCGTCCGCCCAGCGTGCCGTCGACCCGCAGCTCGGCCGCCGGCCCGCCGCCCGCATGGGCGTCCTCGCCGTGCCCGGTCACCAGGCGCAGCACCCGCTGCTGGAGATCGGTGAGGTAGATCAGCACCTCGTCCATGCCCGCGTGCCGCGCGTGCTCGGCGGCCAGCATGGGGATCTGCTCGAACGTGGCCAGGTGACTGGCCTCCAGCAGTCCGGTGAGCATCCGCGCGACGCCGTCGTGGTCCTCCATCGGCCTCCCTGTCCAGTGTGATCACCACCTCGCGGCCCATACCCGATTCCCTGGTGATTTCGCAAGATCTCGGGCATAGGAGATGTCATGGCGACATCCCCCATGCCGTCCCCCGAGATGGTGGACGCCGCCCGCGCACACCTGACCGGTCGCTACGCCAAGGGCGTGGACAGGGTGCTGTGGGACACCGACAACCATCCCCTCCACGACCTGGACGCCATCCGCGCCGTGCTGGCGGAGGCCCATGACACCTCCGCCAGCGGCCCCGACCTGGCGGCGGCGCTCGTCCTCGTCCAGGCCGCCCGGCTGACCGTGGACCGGCTGGAGGCCGACGTGATGCAGGCCGCCCGGGGCGCCGGGCTGCAGTGGGACCAGATCGCGGTCGTGCTCGGCCTGCCCGACCCCGCCACCGCCCGGCGGCAGTTCCAGGCCAGGCTCGCCCGCCGTACCGAACCCAACCCCGAGC
>DATADI010000269.1:0-1970 GCA_036258615.1 Thermomonospora sp.
CGGGCGGGCGGCTCCCCGGCGGGCTCGGCGGGCCGCCCGGCGCGGACCCGGCCGTCGGGCTCGCCCGCGCCCGCCGTCCGGCCGTCCAGTTCGGCGACCAGCACCGCCACCGGCCGGTCCAGGTCCCAGCCGAACCCGGCGCAGTGCGCGATGACCCGGTCGTCGTCGCCCGCCCGGCCCGCCAGCACGTCCCGCAGGAAGTCGGCGCGGTACTTGCTCTCCACGGCGGCGACCGCCTGCTGCTTGGTGATCAGCAGCGCGGCGACGGTGGCGGCCCGCTCCAGGATGCCCACGTCCGTCTCGCGCAGCGCGCCGCCGGGGCCGTAGGCGACGATCCGGCCGTGGTCGAAGCCCCCGGCGAGGACCGGCACCACCAGGTGGTCCCCGGCCAGCACCGGCCGGTCCAGGCCCCGCGACCCGCCGGGGCCGTCCCAGGCGAGCATGGCCCGCAGGTGTTCGTCGGGGCCGGATCCGGCCAGCAGGCGGCGTTCGCCGTCCATCGCGGCGACCGCCACGTCCAGCACCCCGGCGACCTCGTCCACCACCTCCTGCAGGCCCCCGCCGCCGAGGACGATCTGCACCAGCGCCCGGTGCACCTCCTCGGTCCGGGCGAGCACCGCCGCCTGCCGGTTGAGGATGTCGGTGAGGACCTGGTTGAGGATGTCGTCGAAGCCCACGTCGCTGGGCAGCAGGATCAGCGGGAACCCCAGCCGGTCGGCCTGCTCGATCATGGCGGGGGGCAGCCCGTCCAGGTAGCGGCCCAGCTTGACGGCCAGCGCCGCCAGCCCGCGCCCGTCGAGGTCGGCGACCAGGTTGTCCAGCGCCTGCGGGGTGTTGCGCAGCGGGTAGCCGGTGGTCAGCAGCAGCTCGTGCGGTTTGACCCAGGCCAGGATGTCGGGCACCTCCATGACGTTGAGGCGCTGCACGATGCGGCCCAGCCCGGCCCGGCCGCCGATCAGCCGGGCCCCGGTGAGGGTGGACACGCCGAGCACCTCGCTCACCGACAGCCCGTAGGTCAGCGTCCCCGTGCTCGCCAGCCGCAGCGCGGGCGGGCCGGGGTCGGTGTTGGCGTACGCCCTGGCGGTGAGCTTGTCCGGGAGCATGTCAGGGATCTCCTGCCCGTCCGCGCGGCCCGCCCGGTCGGAGCGGGTCCGCAACCGTTCCGCGCCCAACCCTGACAAGAAATACGAAGCCTGACAACCAGGCTTGGCATGTTTCTCCATACGTCCGGACTAGGCCGGGGTCTACGTTTCCCAGAAAACGACGTCTGGAGGGCTTGTGACTGCCGTCATGCGCGAGCCGGTCGCCCTGCCTACCCGGCAACGGCCCCGGCCCCCGCTGACGGGCGCGGCGCGAACCGCCGCCCCCGTCCCCGGCGCCACCCGGACCGCGGGACCGGTCATCCCCGGTGCGGCCGGCGTGGGCCTGCGCGACCTGATCGATCCGCCGCGGAGCCCGGCCCGGGTGATCGCGGCGTTCCCGTCCGCGGTGTACCTGGAGACCCGGGAGACCGCCGGGCCCCGGGTGCTGGCCGTGGTGACCAGCGACGCGGTACGGCTGCCGAACGCGGTGGTCGTCGGCGCCGGAAGCCGCGACCGGCCGTTCCGCGCCGTCCGCGAGGGCGACGAGGCGTGGGCCGGCGACGGCCACGTCGAGGTCGGCTCCCTGCGGATCCGCGTGCGCCGCTGGTGGGACCCCTCGCCCGCGCTGGGCGAGCTGTCCCTGGCCCGGCTCGCCGAGGGCGTGGCCGAACTGGAGGACGCCTGCGCCGGGTCCCGGTTCGGGCTGGCCGGGCATCCCGACCCGCAGGTGCTGGCCGCCCGGTGCGCCGCCGGCGACCTGGCGGGCGCGGTCGAGGCCGCCGAGCGCATCGTGGGCCTGGGCCCCGGGCTGACCCCCACCGGCGACGACGTGCTCGCCGGGCTGCTGGTGGCGCTGCGCACGGTGGGCGAGGCGGTGCCGGACGGGCG